>JAOPZU010000180.1 GCA_025963955.1 Solirubrobacterales bacterium | reverse complement strand
GCGTACTCCGACTCCCACTGCTTGACGGCCGCAGCGATCTGGGTGGCGGGGTCGTAGACGAAGCCCTTCGGGGGCACCGTCGCCTTGTCGACCATCTTGAACGAGTACTTCCCGGCGTCGGCCTTCGGGTCGACCGCGGTGCCGGAGGCCTTCTTCGCCAGCAGCTGGCCGATGGCGATGAGCACCGACTGGTCGGAGTCGGCGGCCGCGATGACGACGGGAGCGCCCTGGCGGATGAGCGCCATCGAGCTCGGGTTGTCGTAGCGGGCGGCGATCGTGACCTTGTCGCGGCCGGCCTGCTTGAGCGCCGGGACGACGATCGGCGGCGCGAAGTCGCAGCAGGTCAGCATGATCTTCGCGTTCGGATGACCGGCGGTCAGGTCGACCGCGGCCTTCGAGGTCTGCGGCACGAGGTCGGCCGGGTTCAGGTCCTTCGTGCCGACGAGCTTGAAGCCGGCGGCCTTCATGAGCGGGTCGCCGCCGGTGATGAGGGCGTGGGCGCCGCTGACGGCGGTGAGGTCCTGGTCCACGTACTCGGTCCCGGACGGGAACTTCGTCTTGAGGTAGTCGGCGAGCAGGGCGCCGAACTTCTCGTCCGGCGGCGCGTAGTTCGCCGCGTACAGGTCCTTGCCGGGCCCGTCGACGGTGATGCCCGCGGTGATGACCGGGATGCCGGCGGCCTTCGCGGCCTTCAACTGCGGGAGGATCGCGGCCGGGTCGATGGCGAAGGTCACGATGCCGTCGACCTTCTCGTTGATGAACGTCGTCATCGCCTGGGCCCAGGCGGCCGGGTCGCCCTTGCCGTCGATGACCTCCGACTTCCAGCCGACCTTCGACAGCGCGGACTCCGCGGTCTTGCCCCAGATCTGGATGCGCTCGGACTGCGCGTTGACCTGCAGCACGCCGACCTTGCCGCTGGGCAGCTTCGTCGAGCCGGTGAAACCACCAGCGGAGCCGGCCGCCGGGGTGGTCCCCGCGGCTGCGGGGGTGGAGCTCGTGGAGCCGCTATCGCTGCTTCCGCAGGCGCCGACGGATCCTGCCGCGGCGACCGCCGCAACCCAGGTCATGTACCTCTTCATCGGTTCTCCTCCGTTGTGCCGATCGCGATGCGACCGTCTTCCGGGTCGCGGCCCCGGTGCCGTCCTGCTGCGCTCGCCGGACGCGGTGGGCGCCGTGCGGGACCAGCCGATCCTCGCCACCTGGAGGGGGCGGGCGATACCGCCGGGAGAGCCAACGTTCGCCCGCCGGATGCCCGCTTTCGGCGCCAGGTGGCGACCCGGCCCGAAGAGCGGCGATGCGCCTAGCCACGACGGACAAGTGCGGTTAGCCAGGAGAGCCAACCGTGCCCGCGACGCGGGCGCGGGACGTCAGTCGCCGAAGAGGGCGCGGTGGATCCGGAGCGCCGCGTCCAGCTCGGCGGTGCGCTCGGTCACCGGCCGGCCGAGCAGCTGCTCGGCCCGCGCAAGGCGGTACGTCACGGTCTTCTGGTGCACGTGCAGCAGCTCGGCCGCACGCACCTTGCTGCGGCCGGCGGCGAGGAAGATCCGCAGGGTGTGGCGCAGGCGCGCGCTGGCCTCGTCCGGCGTGGCGAGCACGCCGAGCTGGCGGCGGCACAGCTGCTCGGCCCGGGGGCGGTCGCGGCAGAGCAGGGCCGCGAGGGCGATCTCCTCGTGGGCGACAACGCCGGGTTCGGGCACCCGCGACATGCGCACGGTCTGCTCGGCCTCGACCGCGTCCCCGTGGGAGGCGCGGAAGCCCTCGCGCCCGTGCCCTGCCTCACCCATGCCGACGACGACGCCGTCGAGCGCGCTCGCGACGATCGCCTCGCGCAGGGCCGGGTCCGGGGCGGTGGGCCAGCCGAGCCAGGCCCACCAGGAGCCGTCCCCGGTCGGGCTGCTGAAGACGCGCGGGCGCCCGGCCGCCTCGGCGATGCGATCCAGCGCGGCCTTGACGTCGGCGTCGGCGCGCACGGGGCTGAGGACGAGCGCGACGTGGTGCCCGCAGATCTCGTAGCCGAGGATGCCGCGGGCTGCCTCCAGGTCGACCGCGCCTTCGCCGAGCAGGGCTTCCACGACCTCGCGCCGGGAGGCGGTGGAGCCCGCGTGGCCGGCCGCGGCGGCCTCGGCGAAGTCCCGGCGGTACTCGTCGACGAGCTGCTCGCAGCTGCGGTCGATGAAGGTGAAGAAGTGAGCGGAGGAGCGCCGCAGCACGGCGTGCTGCAGGTTGGGGTCGATGATGTGCATCGCCACGTGGTCCGACCACACCTCCCACAGCCGCTCGTGCCCGACGCGGTAGGCGTGCAGCAGCGTGGTGGCGTCGCCTCCGGAGGCGACCGCCTGGCGCAGGAGCTTGCGCGTCCCGATCGGCGGCTCCATCCCGCTCGGCGGGACCGCGAAGGCGAGCGTCGCGAGCATCGCGCCGATGTTCTGGTCCGTGCTCTCGCGGGCGACGTCCTCGGTCCCGTCGCCCGCCCCCAGCTCCGGCACGACCTCCAGCACGCGCTGCAGGACGACCTGCGCCACGGCGACGGAATCGGGCAGGAGCTCCAGGGCCAGCCGCCGGACCTCGGCGGCGGCCCGCGCGTCTACCGGCAGGCCGGCGGGTTCGGGCAGGGTGCGCTGGATCGTCGAGGTCAACATCCCGAAGCTACTCCGGCGTTCCCGCGGGAGTCAATCGGACATGTGTGTGCGTCGCCGATGCTGGGACCTGTTCGATCCGCGATCGCCCGCGGATCAGGTCCGCGCCCTTCTCCCCGACCAGGATCGACGCGGCATTCGTGTTCGCCCGCGGGATGGACGGCATGACGGACGCGTCGACGACCCGCAACCCGTCCACTCCGAGCACGCGCAGCTCGGCGTCCACGACCGCGCCCATGGCGCAGGTGCCGACCGGGTGCCACACGGTGTGCGCGCCCTGCGCGATGAACGCCGCGACGTCCGCGTCCGAGTCCGAGGCCGGCCCGTTGTGCACGCCGGTCGTGAGCGCCCGGAAGGCGGCCTGCTCCGCGATCCCGAGGACCAGGCGCACGCCCTCGGCCATAGTGCGCCGGTCCTCCTCCGCCTCCAGGTACCGGTGGCGGATCCGCGGCTTGACCTTCGCCCGCGCCGCGCGCAGCGTCACGCTGCCGCGGCTCTCGGGCTTGACGACCGTGGGCGACATCGACACCGCGCTGGCGAAGGCCGGGCCCAGCAGGTCCTCGTGGACCATCACGGGGGCGATGGAGAGCTGCAGGTCCGGGGCGGGCAGGCCCGAGCGGGTGTGGGCGAACGCACCCGCCTCCCCCACGTTGGAGGCCAGCGGTCCGCGCTGTTCGCGCTCGTAGCGCTCCACGTCCTGCGGCGTGCCGGCGCTCTCCAGCGTCCCGCCGGCGGCGAAGAACGTGAGCGGGAGCATGCAGTGGTCCTGCAGGTTCCGGCCGACGGGCAGGTCCTCGCGGACCGCGATACCGAGCGCCTGCAGCTCCTCGGCCGGCCCGATCCCGGAGAGCAGCAGCAGCTGCGGCGTGCCGTAGGCGCCGCCGGACAGGACGACCTCGCGGGTGGCCCGCACCTCCGTGCGCACGCCGAAGCGCTCGTAGACGATCCCGCTGGCGCGCGTGCCCTCGAAGAGGATCCCGAGCGCCGTGGCGTCCGTCACCACCTCGAGGTTGGGCCGCGCCATCGCGGGCCGCAGGAAGGCGACCGCCGCGCTGCAGCGCTGCCCGTCGCGGGTCGTGGACTGCAGGCGCCCGATGCCTTCCTGGCGCGCGCCGTTGCAGTCGTCGTTCAGCGGCAGGCCGGCGGCGTGCCCGGCCTCGATCATGACGTCGATGCACGGCGTCATCGCGCGGCTGTCGCTGACGCCGAGCGGGCCGCCGCGGCCGTGGAACGCGTCCTTGAAGCGGTCGTTGTCCTCCGAGCGCAGGAAGTACGGCAGCACGTCAGCGTAGCCCCACCCGTCGAGGCCGAGGTCGGCCCACCCGTCGAAGTCGGCCGGATTGCCGCGCACGTACATCATCGCGTTCGTCGAGCTCGAGCCACCGAGGACCCGGCCGTGCGAGAGCGGGATGCGGCGGCCGTTCAGCCGGGCCTCGGGCTCGCTGGCGTCGTCCCAGTCGAACTCGCTCTTGAACAGCGAGCCGAAGCCGAGCGGCAGGTGGATGAGCGGGTCCTCGTCGGACGGGCCGGCCTCCAGGAGCAGGACGCGGACGTCCGGGTCCTCGCTCAGCCGGGCGGCCACGACGCAGCCGGCCGAGCCGGCACCCACGATCACGTAGTCGTACGTGTCCATGTCAGGCTCCTTCCGCGACGAGGACGACCTTGACGACCTCGCCGGCGTGCTGGGCGGCGACGGCCGCGTTGAGCTGGTCGAAGGGGTACGTCGTGATCATCTCGTCGAAGGGGAAGCGTCCCTCGCGGTACAGCTCGAGCATCCGCGGGATGAACGTCATCGGGTCCGAGTCGCCCTCGACGATCCCGCGCACCGTGAGGCCGAGCACCATCGCCGTGATGAGGTTGACGGGCAGGCTGTCGGCGAAGTCCTTCGGGACGCCGACGAGGCCGATCGTCCCGCGGTGGGCCATGGACGCGATGACGGCCTCGAGCACGGGGACGCTGCCCGTGGTGTCGAAGGCGTAGTCCACCCCGGCGGGCAACAGCGCGCGGACCTGCTCGTCGAGTGGTCCGGCCGCGGGGTCGAGCACGTGCGTGGCGCCGAGCTTCAGCGCCAGCTCGCGGCGGCTCGCGAAGGGCTCGGAGACGACGATCGTCCCGCACCCCTGCACGACCGCGCCCATGACGGCGGCGAGGCCGACGGGGCCGCCGCCGAGCACGAGCAGCGAGGAGCCGGGCGGGCAGGCGAAGACGTTCATCACCGAGCCGGCCCCCGTCTGGATGCCGCAGCCCAGCGGGCCGAGCAGCTCGATCGGGAGGTCGGGGTCGACCTTCACCACGTTGTGCTCGTTGGCCAGCGCGTGGCTCGCGAAGGAGGACTGCCCGAAGAAGCTGCCGCTGACCGGCGCGCCGTCCAGGGTCAGGGTGCCCGTGCCGTCGGGCCGCACGCCGCCGCCGTAGTTCTGCCCGGGGAAGTCCAGGCAGTAGGACGGGGCGCCATCCTCGCACGAGACGCAGTGCCCGCAGCTGTTGAAGGACAGCGCGACGTGGTCGCCGGGGGCGACGGCGCTGACGCCCTCCCCCACCTCGACCACGACGCCGGCGCCCTCGTGCCCGACGACGAGCGGGTAGGGCAGCTCGTAGAGGCCTTCGCGGGCGACGAGGTCGGTGTGGCAGAGCCCGACGCCCTTGATCTCGACGAGCACCTCCCCGGGCCCCGGGGCCGCGAGGGTGAGCGTCTCGAAGGCGAAGTCGCCCTCGGGGGCGTGGGCGACGGCGGCCAGGATCTGGGTGCTCATGCGCTCGCCTCCGCGCCGGCGCTCGCGTCCAGGTAGATCGACCGCACCGACCGGTAGGCGCCCAGGCCCTCGGGGCCGAGCTCGCGCCCCAGGCCGCTGGCCTTCATGCCGCCGAACGGCGCGGTCGGGTCGTTCGCGTAGGCGTTGATGCCGATCGTGCCGCTCTGCACGCGCCGGGCGACGGCCTCGCCGCGCTCGGGGTCGGTCGTCCAGACGGTGCCGCCGAGCCCGTAGTCGCTGTCGTTCGCGATCGCGATCGCCTCGTCGACGGTGTCGTAGGGGATGACGGTCAGGACCGGCCCGAAGATCTCCTCGCGGGCGATCCGCGCGGTGTTGTCCAGGTCGGCGAAGACCGTCGGCTGCACGAAGAAGCCGTCGTCCAGGCCCTCGGGGCGCCCGCCGCCGACGACGACGCGCCCGCCCTCCGCGCGGCCCGTGGCGATGTAGGACTCCACGCGCTCGCGCTGCCGCGCCGAGGTCATCGGCCCGATCTGCGTGGCCGGGTCTAGCGCGTCGCCGATCGTGACGCCGCCGGCCAGGCCGCCGAGGATGTCGAGCACGTCGCCGTACTGGCTGCGCGGCGCGAGGATGCGGCTGTTGAGCCAGCACGTCTGGCCGTTGTTGATGAGCGTGACGCCGAAGAGCGCCTCGAGGTTGCCGGCCAGGTCCGCGTCCTCCAGCACGATGGCGGCGGACTTGCCGCCGAGCTCGAGGGTGCACGGGCGCAGCAGGCGCCCGCAGACCTCGCCGATGGAGCGGCCCGCGGCGGTGGAGCCGGTGAAGCTCACCTTGTCCACGCCCGGGTGGGCGACGAGGTGGGCGCCGAGCTCGCGGCCGCCGGGCACGACGTTGACCACGCCCGCGGGCAGGCCCGCCTCCTCCACGGCCTCGGCCAGGAGGAACGCGTCGAGCACGGTCTCCGGCGAGGGTTTGAGCACGACGGTGCAGCCCGCGGCGAGCAGTGGCGCGAGCTTCAGCATCGCGATCGCCTGCGGGAAGTTCCACGGCACGATCGCGGCGACGACGCCGATCGGCTCGTGGAGGACGAGCGTGCGGCCGCCGAGCAACCCGGGCCGGACCTGCTCGGCGGGCGTGCTCACGACCATGTCGGCGTAGTAGCGCAGCAGCAAGGGCGGGAAGCCGGCCTCCAGCGCCGTGGAGATGGAGATCGGCATGCCGTTCTGCATCGACACGCGCCGGGCCATCTCGGGCCCGCGGGCCTCGAGCGCGACGGCGAGGCGCTCGATGGCGTCGCGGCGGTCCTCCGGCGCCCAGGTGGACCAGCCGGCCGGGTCGTCGAAGGCCGCGCGGGCGGCGGCGACGGCGCGGTCGCCGTCGGCCTCCGTGGCCTCGGGCACGGCGCCCACGGGCCGGCCGGTGCTCGGGGAGACGACCTCGATCCGCCGGTCGGTCGCCGGGGCCGTCCACTCGCCGCCGACGAAGAGCGCGTCGTAGGTGACGTCGGTGGGCGCGTGCGTGGTGGTGTCGGTCATGTCGGTGGGGCCTCGGTGATCGGGGGGTGGGTGTCGCCCAGCGCGGCGTGCGCCAGGTCGAGGTAGCGCGCCACGAGGGCGGGGTCGCGGTAGTAGTCGTCCTCGCCGCGCCGGCGGCTGTACTCGTACATCGCGGCGAGCTTGTAGAGGCTCAGGACGGTGAACCAGCCGAGCTGGGAGACGTCCCGGCCGCTGGCGGCGGCGTATTGGGCGGCGAGCTCCGCCCGGGTCGGGTAGCCGGGCTCCAGGGTCGCGCGGCCGAGGTCGGCGACCGCGTGCGGCGGCTCGCCGGGCACGGCGTAGCAGGCCAGGAGGTAGCCGACGTCCATGAGCGGGTCGCCGAGCGTTGCGAGCTCCCAGTCGAGGACCGCGAGGATCCGCGCCGGCGCCTCCCGGGCGACCATGACGTTGCCGATGCGGAAGTCGCCGTGGACGATGCTCGCGCCGGTCTCCGCCGGGGCGTGCGCGTGCAGCCACGCGGACACGGGCCGGAAGGCGCCCGGCAGCGTGCCGTCCGCGTCGGCGACGAGGCGCTCGTAGCGCCGCAGCAGG
>JAOPZU010000140.1 GCA_025963955.1 Solirubrobacterales bacterium | reverse complement strand
GGTCGAGCGCCTCCAGCGCGTCGGGGGCGCGGCGGCGCAGGGCGGCGCTCGTGCGCGGCAGGACGACCGCGTTGGCCTGGCCGTGCCCGGCGCCGCCGACGCGCACCAGGGTCTGCGAGCACACGTGCGACAGGCCGTACCACGCCCCGTCGATGCCGTAGCCCGAGAGCAGCGCGGCGAGCGCGAGAGCGTCGCGGTCGGGCTCGTCGACGTCGCCGCGGTAGGCCATCGCCACCAAGCGGGCGGCCTCGTGGGCCGCGAGCGTCGGGACGGGGGAGGCGAGCGTCGTCAGCGGCGCCTCGACCGCGTGCGCGAGGGCGTTGGCCGCGGACGCGGCGAGCTCCGCGTCCGGCTGGGAGGCCGACAGCGCGGGGTCGTTGACGACGACGCGCGGCCGGACCCCGGTGAGACCCGTGGTGCCCTTCGGCAGCCGCCCGACCTTCGTCATCTCCGCCGCGCTGAGCGTGGTGGGCACGGCGGCGGCGCCGCGGCCGGTGGCGGCGCCCATCGCCTTCGCGGTGTCGATCACCCGTCCGCCGCCGAGGGCGACGAGCAGGCCGTCGCCCGCCGGCAGCTCCTCGAGCAACTCCGCCGAGATCTCGTCGACGAAGCCGGAGCGCACGTCGAGCACGTGCGCGGCGCCCGCGACGAGGTCGGGGGCCGCACCCCGCCCGCGGGCGGTGGTGAGCAGGACGTAGTCGTCGCCGAGCAGCCCGGGCGCGTCGGCGAGGGCGCCGCGGCCGAAGCGCACGGTGCGCTCGCCGTCCTGCCAGGTGAACGAGGCAGCCGGATCGATCATGGCCTGACCCTACCCAGCGGGCGCCGGTGCTCCGCGCCGGGTCACTCGCGCGGCTTCAGGATCAGGCAGGTCGTGGTGGCGTGGGCCAGGAGCCGGCCCGCCGGGTCGGTCAGGCGGCCTTCCGCGACGGCGACGGTGCCGCCGACGTGGATGACCTTGCCCTCCGCGCGGAGCTCGCCGCCGTCCGCCGTGACGCCGCGGATGAAGTTGACCTTGAGCTCGAGCGTCGTGTATCCCGCGCCCAGCGGCAGCAGCGTATGGATCGCGCAGCCGACGCACGAGTCCAGCAGCGTGGCGATGGCCCCACCGTGGATGGTGCCGATCGGGTTCAGCAACCACGGCGCGGCGTCGGCGGCGAAGACGACGCGCCCCGCCTCGACCTCCGGGATGCGGAAGCCCATCAGCTCGCCGATCGGCGGCGCCGGCAGTGCCCCGGCCGCGATCGCCTGCCAGATCTCCAGGCCCGACATGGTCGCGCCCGCCTGCCAGGTGGGGGTCGGGTCCTGCCAGCTGAAGGTGCGCGTGCCCGCGCTCGGTCCGGTCATGGGGCGGTGGACAGTACCGAATCGGTTGCGTGATGCAACTGCTTCGCGCTACACTGGATCCAGATGCTCGGCAGCACCTACACCGACCAGACCTGCTCCGTCGCCCGCTCCCTCGAGGTCGTCGGCGAGCGCTGGACGCTGCTCATCCTCCGGAACGCCTTTCTCGGTGTCCGCCGCTTCGAGGACATGCAGCGCAACCTCGGCGTCGCCCGCAACGTCCTCACCACACGGCTGGAGCGCCTGGTGGAGGAGGGCGTGCTGGAGCGGCGGGTCTACCAGGACCGCCCGGTCCGCCACGAGTACGTGTTGACGGACAAGGGCCACGACCTGTGGCCGGTCATCTCCGCGCTGATGGCCTGGGGCGATCGGCACGCCCCGAACCCGGACGGGCCCCCGACGATCGTCCGCCACCGCGACTGCGGCGGCATCCTCGACGACCGCGTCTGCCAGAAGTGCGGTGTCCTCCTCACGTCCTCGCGCCAGGCCCGCGCGGAGCCTGGGCCCGGGGCGTCGCCCGGGCACCCGCTGTACGCCGCCGGCTGAAGGCGGGCGCCGGGCCTCAGGCCGCGGCGCCGCGCCGGCGCAGGGCGAGCGCGAGGTGCCGCAGCCCGAGCCTGTCCGGTCCTCGGGCAGGGCCGCGGAGATGCTCGGCGCGGAGCCGCAGCAAGGTGACCAGATCAGCGGTGTGGGCGAACGGATCGGCCACGGCATGGCCGGTGGCGACGCTCACCGCCGCGACGGCGAGACCGTCGACCGAACCGATGAGGAACGGGCCCGTGGGTACCGGGGCGCTGTCGAGCGCGGCGAGACGGCGGAGGTCGGCGTGATCGTCGGGGCCGGCGACGCGGATCGAGACGACGGGTGCGCTGGGGGAGGGCGTGGAGTTCTTCATGACCTGGATGTTCCTCCCCGAACTTCATCAGTACAAATGACATTGCGAGCTGACGGGTATAAGCTGACCTCATGCTCGACGTCCGCCGTATGCGTGTGCTCCGTGAAGTCGCCCAGCGCGGGTCCTTCTCTGCGGCGGCCGAGGCCCTCGCCTATACGCAATCTGCCGTATCGCAGCAGATCGCGGCCCTGGAACGTGAGGCCGGGACGAAGCTCGTGGAGCGGAACGCCCGCGGCGTACGGCTCACGGACGCGGGAGCGGTGCTCGTGCGCCACGCCGACGCCATCCTCGCGCGCCTGGCCGACGCCGAGGCCGAGCTGGAGGCGATCGCCGGCCTGCGCGGCGGGCGCCTGCGCCTGGCCGCCTTCCCGTCCGCGGGCGCGTCGGTGATGCCGCGCGCGATCGCGCTCTTCCGCGAGCGCCACCCCGCCGTCGACCTGACGCTGCAGCCCGCGGAGCCCGAGGACGGCATCGCGCTGCTGCGCTCGGGGGAGATCGACATCGCGCTGACGATCTCCACCACCTACGAGGAGACCTGCCAGTTCGGTCCGGGGATCGAGGAGCACCACCTGCTCGACGACCCGATGTACGTGATCCTGCCCGAGACGCACGCGCTGGCGCACCGCCGGTCGCTGCGCCTCGGGGACCTGGCCGAGGAGCAGTGGATGCTCGGCTCCGCCGGCAGCTGCCCCGACGCCTCGATCTTCCTGCGGGCCTGCCGGACCGCCGGCTTCGAGCCGCGGATCGCGTTCGCCTCGAACGACTATCCGTCGATCCAGGGGTTCGTCGCCGCCGGGATGGGCCTGGCGTTCGTCCCGGACCTCGCGCTCATCAACCTGCGCGACGACGTCGTCGTCCGCTCCCTCGGCGCCCGGCCGCCCGTGCGCCGGATCATGGCCTCGACGCTCGCGGGCTCCTACGCCTCGCCGGCGCGCGAGGCGATGCTCGCGGTTCTCGGCGAGGTCGGGGCGGAGTTCGGCGCGGCCCGCCGCGAACTCTCGCTCGCCTCCTGAGCACGACCCCGAGCGCTTAAACGAGATGGGCCGGCGACTCTTGCCGGCCCAGCGCCCGTCGATCACACCCAACCTAATTAATACGAGTCCCAGGACCTAATTGATGTGGCGTGCCTGGGCAATAGACACTCCCGCCGCGGTCACCCGCGACGAGTTGGGGTGCGTCGGATTCCCACTCTAGCGCAGCGCGCTCCGTGGGCCATCGTTTGACAGGTTGTCAAATCGGTTTACAGCTGGTACCTTCGCTGTCAAGCGGACGGCCGGATCGGCCCGCGTGTGTCAACGGAACGTGAAGGGGGTCGTCGTGGAGGCAGCAACGCTGCGCAACGTGGAGAAGTCGGCGGGGACGGACACGGGGGAGCAGGTCTCCTGGCGTGATCCCAAGCGCTACCTGTGGCTGCTGGGGCTGCTCGTGCCGCTGCTGCCGTTCATCGCCCTCGGACTCGTCGCCGCCACCGGCCTGGGCGTCTTCTGGTGGTTCGGCCCGATGTTCATGTACATCATCCTGCCGCTGCTCGACACGTTCGTCGGCAGCGACGAGGCCAACCCGCCGGAGAGCGTGGTCAAGCACCTGGAGGAGGACCGCTACTACCGCTGGTGCACCTACCTCTTCCTGCCGCTGCAGTACGGCGGACTCCTCTTCGCCTGCTGGAAGTGGGGCAGCGGCGACCTGTCGGTGATCGAGTCCATCGGTCTGGCGCTCACGATCGGCACCGTCGCCGGGATCGCGATCAACACCGCGCACGAGCTGGGCCACAAGCGCAAGAACGGCGAGCGCTGGGCCTCCAAGGTCGCGCTCGCGCAGACGGGCTACGGCCACTTCTTCATCGAGCACAACCGGGGGCACCACGTGCGGGTCGCCACGCCGGAGGACCCGGCGTCCTCCCGCCTCGGGGAGAGCCTCTACGCCTTCCTGCCGCGCACGGTCAGCGGCAGCCTGCGGTCGGCGATCGAGCTGGAGAAGACGCGCCTGGACCGCGTGGGCTGCGGCTTCTTCACCTACCGCAACGACGTGCTCAACGCCTGGGCGATGACGCTCGTGCTGTTCGCCGCGCTCGTGGCGGGCTTCGGCGTGGAGGTCCTGCCCTACCTGCTGCTGCAGGCGGTCTTCGGGTTCTCGCTGCTGGAGGTCGTGAACTACCTGGAGCACTACGGCCTGGTCCGTCAGAAGCAGGAGGACGGCCGCTACGAGCGCTGCCGCCCCGAGCACAGCTGGAACTCGAACAACACCGCGTCCAACGTCCTGCTCTACCACCTGCAGCGCCACTCCGACCACCACGCCAACCCGGTCCGCCGCTATCAGGCGCTGCGCCACTTCGACGAGGCGCCCGAGCTGCCCTCGGGCTACGGCTCGATGATCACGCTGGCCTACTTCCCGCCGCTGTGGCGCCGGGTGATGGACAAGCGCGTGCTCGCCCACTACGACGGCGACGTGACGCGCGCGAACATCTACCCGCGCCGGCGGGACCGCGTGCTCGGGCGCTACGGGAAGGCGGCCTGAGGTGGCGGCCTACGAGTGCCCTGGCTGCGGCTACGTCTACGACGAGGCGACGGGCGCGCCGCGGGAGGGCTTCCCCGCCGGTACGCCGTGGACGCAGGTCCCGGACGACTGGTGCTGCCCCGACTGCGCGGTGCGGGAGAAGGTGGACTTCGTGCCGGTGCCGGCGTGAGGGCCGAGCCCCCCGTCGCGCAGACCGTCCGGCCGACGTTCGCCGAGGCCGCCCGCGAGCGGCTGCGCGGCCGGGTGCTGGACGGGGCGGACGACCTGCTGCGCGGGCGTCCGTGGCCGGCCATCTCGATGGCGGACATCGCGAAGGCCGGCGGAGTCAGCCGCCAGACGGTCTACAACGAGTTCGGCTCGCGCGAGGCGTTCGCGCAGGAGTACGTCCTGCGGGAGGCGGACCGCTTCCTGGCCGCCGTGCGCGACTGCGTGCTGGGCCGCACGGTCGACCCGCGCGGCGCGGTGGAGGCGGCGTTCGCGCTGTTCCTCGAGGCCGCCGCCGAGCGCCCCCGGCTCCGGGCGATCACGTCAGGGGACGGGACGGACGGCCTGCTCGCGCTCGTCACCACCGAGGGCGGGCCCGTCATGGCGATCGCGACCGCGACGCTCGCCGACGTCATGCGCACGGGCTGGCCCCAGGCGCCGGAGGCGGGGACCGAGCTCCTCGCGCAGACCCTCGTCCGGCTGGCGATCAGCCACGCCGCGCTCCCCGCCGGGCCGGCGGAGGTGACCGCCGCGGCGGTCACCCGGCTCTTCGGGCCGTACATCGACGAGCTGCTGCGCCCCGCCTGAGCGCGACCCTCGGGCGGCCGTCGACGGCCGCCCGTCCCGGGGTAGCATCGCGCCATGCTCGCCGTCTACGCCGCCGCCCCGAACCCCGATGACCCGCTCGCCGGGCTGACCGTCGGGGAGCGCCCCGAGCCCGAGGCGCCCGAGGGCTGGGTCACCGTCGACGTCCGGGCCGCCAGCCTGAACATGCACGACATCTTCACGCTGCGCGGCGTCGGCATCCGCCCGGAGAACTTCCCGATGACGCTCGGCTGCGACGGGGCCGGGACGCTCGAGGACGGCAGCGAGGTCGTCATCCACGGCGTGGTCTCCGAGAACTGGCAGGGCGACGAGACGCTCAACCCGAAGCGCTCGATCCTCACCGAGGTCCACCAGGGCTCGTTCGCCGAGCGGGTCGTCGTCCCGGCCCGGAACGTCCTGCCCAAGCCCGCCGAGCTGAGCTTCGCCGAGGCCGCCTGCATGGGCACGGCGTGGCTGACGGCCTACCGCATGATCTTCGTGAAGTCGGGGCTGCGCCCGGGGCAGACGATGCTCGTGCAGGGCGCGTCCGGTGGCGTGTCGACGGCGCTCGTGGCGCTGGGTGCGGCAGCCGGCCTGCGGGTCTGGGCGACGGGCCGGACGGAGGAGAAGCGGGCGCTGGCGACGGCCCAGGGCGCGCACGCGGTCTTCGAGGCCGGGGCACGCCTGCCCGAGCGGGTCGACGCGGTCTTCGAGACCGTGGGCGGGGCGACGTGGTCGCACTCGATCAAGGCGCTGAAGCCCGGCGGCGTCGTCGTCATCTCCGGCACCACCACAGGCGAGGCGAGCGCGGCGGAGCTGCAGCGGATCTTCTTCCTGCAGCTGCGCGTCATCGGGTCCACCATGGGCACGCGCGACGAGCTGCTGGACCTCGTGCGGTTCTGCGCGGTGAAGGGGATCAAGCCGAGGATCGGCCTGGAGCTGCCGCTGGAGCAGGCCGAGCAGGGCTTCCGCGCGATGCTCGACGGGGACACCGCCGGCAAGATCGTGTTCACCCGGTGAGCCCCGCGAGCCACCCCTTCCGCGCGGCCGTCGAGGCGTGGGACCTGGAGGCCTTCCCGTCGCTGCTGGCGGAGGACGTCGTCTTCCGCAGCCCCGTCGCGTTCAAGCCGTACGAGGGCCGCGAGCTCGTCGCCGCGATCCTGCGCGGGGTCTCGCGGGTCTTCGAGGACTTCCGCTACGTCCGCGAGATCGCGAACGAGGAGGGACACGTCCTCGAGTTCCGCACGCGCGTCGGCGAGGTCGAGGTGCACGGCGTGGACATCCTCACGACGAACGCCCAGGGCCTGGTCACCGAGCTCATCGTGATGGTCCGGCCGCTGTCCGCCTCGAACGCGCTGGCTGCGGCGATGAAGGTCCAGTTCGCGGCGATCGCGGACGAGCTGAAGGCCTGACGCGCCGGCTCCGTGGACGAGCTGATCCCGCGCGAGCGAACGGTCCTCGCGCCGGGCGCGGTGCACGTCCCGGACTGGCTCTCGCCGGAGCGGCAGGCCGCGCTCGTGGAGGCCTGCCGCGCGTGGGCGGCCGGCCCGGCGCCGCTGCGCCACACGACGCTGCCGAGCGGCGGCGTGATGTCGGTGCGGTCGGTCTGCCTGGGCTGGCAGTGGATCCCGTACCGCTACTCGCGCTACGCGGAGGACGCGGGCGGGGCGCGCGTGGAGCCGTTCCCGGCGTGGCTCGGGGACCTCGGCCGCGAGGCGATCGTGGCGGCCGCCGACCCGCTCCTGGGGCCACCGGAGGAGTACGCGCCGGACGCGGCGCTGATCAACTTCTACGACGCCGCGGCGCGCATGGGGATGCACCAGGACCACGAGGAGCGCTCGCGCGCGCCGATCGTGTCGCTGAGCCTGGGGGACCGCTGCGTCTTCCGCTTCGGGAACACGGAGGACCGCGGGCGCCCCTACCGCGACCTCGAGCTGCGCTCGGGGGACCTCGTCGTCTTCGGCGGGCCCTCCCGGCACGCCTTCCACGGCGTGCCGCGGATCCTGCCCGGGACCGCGGACCCCCCCTGCGGGATGAAGGCCGGCCGCCTGAACGTGACGCTGCGGGTGACGGGGCTGCCCGCGAGCGACTGACCGCACGACCCGCGGCCGGGCTCAGCGCCCCCGCGGCACCGCCCGGCAGGGGGACACGACTGCGCCATCGGTGGGTGTCCCTCGATCGCCGGGGACGGCTACGGTCCGGGACATGGACCCCGCCACGCTCGCCGACCTCGTCCGGCCCGGTCGCGACGCCCCGCCGCGCCTGGCGGACTACGACAGCGAGCGCGCGAGCTTCGCGCTCGAAGTCCCCGAGCGCTTCAACCCGGTCCTCGCGATCGTCGAGACGTGGGCGGCCGAGGACCCGGACGCGCCGGCCGTCCTGTCCCTCGACGCGGCCGGCGACGTCGTGGAGCTGCAGTCGATCGCCGAGCTCGCGCTCGCCACGCGGACGGCGGCCCGGGCGTTGCTGGCGGCCGGAATCAAGAAGGGCGACCACGTCTTCGTGATGCTCCCGCGCGTGCCCGAGTGGTACGCGGCGATGCTCGGCTGCATGCGGATCGGGGCGATCCCGATGCCGGGGCCGAACCTGCTCACGCCGAAGGACATCAAGGACCGCATCGAGCGCGCCGGCGCGGTCGGCGCGATCACGGACGCGGCGGGGGCGGCGAAGGTCGATGCGACCAACGCGCCTCTGAGCGTGAAGCTCTGCGTGGGGTCTGGGGCCGAGGCCCCGTCCGGCTGGCGGGACTTCGCCGCCGCGTGCGCGGAGGCCGGCGACGGGGACACGCCGCAGGACCCCACGCACCGCGACGACCCGCTGCTGCTGTACTTCACGAGCGGCACCGTGTCCGCGCCGAAGATGGTGCAGCACACACATGCCTACGGCCTCGGGCACGTCGTCACCGCGCGCTTCTGGCACGACCTGCGCCCGGGTGACCTGCACTGGACCGTCACCGACACGGGCTGGGCGAAGGCCGCCTGGGGCGGGCTCTTCGGGCAGCTGCACGAGCGGGCGTGCATCGTCCAGGTCGCGCTCGGCCGGCCGGACGCGGACACGATCTTCGGCATCCTCGCCCGGCACGGCATCACGAGCTTCTGCGCCCCGCCGACCCTCTACCGCACGCTCGTGCAGGGGGACTTCGCGCGGCACGACCTGAGTGCGCTGCGGCACTGCACGAGCGCGGGCGAGCCGCTGAACCCGGAGGTCATCCGCGCCTGGCGGGCCGGCACCGGCGGCCTGACGGTGTACGACGGGTACGGCCAGACCGAGACCTGTTGCGTCGTCGCCAACTACCGCTCGATGGACGTGCGGCCGGGCTCCATGGGTCGGCCGGTCCCCGGCTGGGACATGACGGTCGTGGACGACGACGGGGAGCCGGTCGAGGCGGGGGAGGTCGGCAACGTCGTCGTCCGCCACGACCCCCGGCGGCCCGTCGGCCTGTTCCCCGGCTACCACGGCAACGAGCGCGCGACCGCCGAGGTCTTCCGTGGTCCCTTCTACTTCACGGGCGACCGCGCCGCCGTCGACGAGGACGGCTACTTCTGGTTCGAGGGGCGCAGCGACGACGTCATCACCTCCTCCGCCTACCGGATCGGGCCGTTCGAGGTCGAGTCCGCGCTGGTCGAGCACCCGGCCGTGATGGAGGCGGCGGTCGTCGGGCGGGACGACCCGGAGCGCACGCAGCTCGTCGTGGCGATCTGCATCCTCGCGCCGGGACACCAGGCGAGCCCGGAGCTCGCCAAGGAGATCCAGGACTTCGTCAAGGAGCACACGGCCCCGTACAAGTACCCCCGCGAGGTCCACTTCGTGGACGAGCTGCCGAAGACCGTCAGCGGCAAGATCCGCCGGGTGGAGCTCCGGGGCTGGCTGGCGGACGGACGCCTGCCGCGCGGCGGCTGATCAGGCCGCCGCGAGCGCCTTCTCGGCGCGGGCGTAGGCCAGCTGCACGACGTCGGAGCCGAAGACCATCGTCAGGATTCCAGCGGCGAAGCGCGTGAAGCGGGGCGCCGCCACCAGGCCGCAGGCGAAGAGCGTCGCGATCCAGACCGCGACGCAGTAGGGGCAGACCAGCAGCTCGCCGACGGCCCGGCGCACCCCGTGGCCGCGGGCGGCCTCGTCGACCTCGCCGGGGCCGGCGTCCCCCTGGAAGCGCGTGAAGGGCGCCCGCACCGCGGACAGCGCACGGGACTTGGTGAGGATCCGCGACGCCTTGTGGGTCGCGAGTCCGAGCACGACCAGATCGCGCGTCTCCACACGCTCGGGCAGCGTGCGGTCCGCGCGGCGCAGCCACAGCCCGAACGCGCCGCAGAGCCCCGTGTAGACGGGCGCGAGGCTGAGGTACGCCCCGAGCGGCCGCTCCTGCTGCGGGGAGTGGCCGGCGAACGGCGGGCGGTCCTGGAGGGCGGTCGGCATCGTGGCGCGGGTGCCCGGCGTTCCCGGGCTGAACCCGCGCCTGGCGCGCCCGCGTCAGAGCGAACGCACGCCGCGGCCGCTGGCCACGCGGGAATGTCGCCGCCCGTACAGGGCGTAGACGACGAGTCCGATCGCCATCCAGACGCCGAAGCGCAGCCACGTGATGCCGGGCTGGCGACTCATCAGGTAGACGCAGAGCGCCGCGCCGATGAGCGGCACGACCGGTACGAGCGGCACGCGGAACGGCCGCTCCAGCCCGCTCTGGGTGCGGCGCAGCACGATCACACCGAGGTTGACGATGAGGAACGCGAAGAGCGTGCCGATGTTGACGAGCTTCGCGATCTCGGACAGCGGCAGGAACGCGGCCATGCCCGCGGCGAGCGCGCCGAACACGATGCAGCCCCAGAGCGGGGTGCCGCGCGGGGTCAGCTTGCCGAGGAAGCGCGGCAGCAGCCCGTCCCGCGCCATCGAATACGTGATCCGCGTCTGGCCGTAGAGGACCGTCAGCACGACGCTCGTGATCGCGATGAGGGCGCCGAGCGACAGCAGGTCACCCGCCCAGGAGCCGAGGCCGGCCTGGCGGATCGCGGTCGTCAGCGGCGCGTCCGACTGCGACAACTGCGTCTCGGAGGCCAGCCCGACCGCGACGATCGCCACCAGGATGTAGACGAGCGTCGCGATCAGCAACGACCCGACGATCGACCGCGGCAGGTCGCGTCCCGGGTTCTTCGCCTCCTCGCCCGAGGTCGAGATCGCGTCGAAGCCGATGTAGGCGAAGAAGATCAGCGCGGCCGCGTCGACGGTCCCGCTCGTGCCGTGCGGGGCGAACGGGGTGTAGTTCGAGCTCTTGATCGAGAAGGCGCCGGCGATGATGAAGAAGACGAGGATGCCGAGCTTCGTGATGACCATGACGGTGTTCGTCCGCGCGCTCTCCTTCACCCCGACGATCAGGAGCGCGGAGACCCCCGCGATCAGCACGACGGCCGGGAGGTTCACCGTCCCACCGTCGCCCGGCGGTCCGGCGATCGCGTCGGGCAGGTGGATCGAGAGCAGCGACTGCAGCAGGTCCTGGAGGTAGCCGCCCCAGCCCACCGCGACGGCCGCCACCGAGACGCCGTACTCCAGCAGCAGGTCCCAGCCGATGATCCACGCGGCCAGCTCCCCGAGCGTCGCGTAGCCGTAGGTGTACGCGCTGCCGGAGACCGGGATGCTCGACGCTAGCTCGGCGTAGGAGAGCGCCGAGAAGAGGCACGTCAGCCCGGCGAGGACGAAGCTCAGGATGATCGCCGGACCCGAGACGCCGATCGCCTCGCCGATGATCACGAAGATGCCCGTCCCGATGATCGCGCCGACGCCGAGGGCGGTCATGTCCAGCGCGCCGACCGCACGGCGCAGCCCGTCCTGGTTCTCCGTGTCCGCGAGCAGCTGCTCGGTGCTCTTGCGCGCGAAGAGCCCACGGTGCTCGTGCTCCTCCGGGGCCTGCCGCTGATGCGTCGACGCCATGGTCGTCCGTCTCCTCGCTCGGGTGCGCGGGGGTGGCTACCCGGGCGCCGGGACGGGCAACCTCCCGGCGCGAACGGCGCTCAGGCCGTGCAGATCACCCGGTCCAGCGACACGTGCAGCTGCGGGTGCTCCCACTCCTCGGCGAGCGTCTTCTCGATGCGCAGGCGCGCCGCGCGGCCCTCGAGCGTCAGCGTCGCGATCTGGTTGTCGAAGGTGGGGGCCTCCGGGAAACGCCAGCGGATCGGCGGCTCGCGGACGCCGGCGGCCCGCGCGAGCGCGCCCGCGATGATCCGGGCCGGACGGGAGAGCGCGCTGCGCAGCATGAAGCGCTCGTGGCTGTCCAGTGGGTTGCGGACCGGGGAGCACACGGCCTGCACGACAGCGCTCTGCACCCCCGCCTCGCGCGGGAAGCCCGCTTCGGCGAGGTAGGCGTGGTGCACGTCGCCCGACAGGACGACGATCGACGCCGGCGGGGCTCCGCGCTCGCCGGCGCCGACCGCGCGCAGCTGGTCCGCCAGCAGCGCGAACGACGCGCGGAAGGCGGACCAGTGCTCGAGGTCCAGGCCCTGCCGGATGCGCTCGCCCACCCTCGCGGCCAGGCCGCCCCAGGCGCCGGCGCAGACCGCCTCGTTCCAGCCCTCCAGGGCGTGCAGGCCGGGCGCGAGCAGCAGCGGCAGCGTGGAGGCGATGAGCAGGTGGTCGACGTCCCCGGTGAGCTGGGTGCCGGCCCACTCCCACTGCTCGGGCGAGAGCATCTGCCGTGCCTTGTCGTCCGCGACCATCCGCCCCGCGCGGGTGTCGAGGACCACCAGGCGGGTGCCGCCGAAGTCCCGCGTGAAGCTCCACCGGGTCCCGGCGACCTCGTCGCGCGCCTGGACCGCCCAGCGCCGCAGCACCGGCTCGACGTCCTCGCGGCTGCCGCGGATGGACTGGTAGAGCTCGTGCTCCGCGAGCTCGGCGGGCCCGAGGTTGCCGAGGTGCTGGTAGATCCAGTAGGAGACGTAGGCGCCGATGATGCGCTCCTCCCACCAGCCTTTGGCCCGCATGCTCTCCACCCAGGCGCCCGACGTGTTCCAGTCGTCGTGCACGTCGTGGTCGTCGAAGATCATCGCCGAGGGCACGACGCTCAGCAGCCAGCGCATCGTCGGGTCGGCCCACGCCTCGCGGTAGAGCCACGTGTACTCCTCGAAGTCGGCGACCTCCTCGCCGGCTCCCGCGGTCACGTCACGCCGCTGCTCGATCCGGCGGAGGATCGCAGGGGAGACCTCGTCCGCGTAGACCTGGTCCCCCGCGAGCAGCAGCGCGTCCGGCCAGGCGCTCGTGGGCCCGTGGCGCATCCGCCGTCCGAGCGCGCCGAGCGCGTCGACCTCGCGGCCCTTGTCGTCCTCGTCCTTCGTCAGGGCGTACGGCGGGTGGTGGGGAAGGGAGACGCGACAGGAGCCGAACGCGAGGGTGAACGGCTCGTCGCTCCCCTGCGTGCGCACGACCGGCCGTGGCGTCCCCTCCGGCGGCCAGGCGAGCTCGCCGTCGAGCCGGACCTCGTAGTCCACGTGGGTTCCGGGGCGCAGACCGTCCACGACGACGAGCGCGTAGTGGTGCCCGCCGGCGGTGAAGGTGTCCTCGCTGCCGCCAAGCACGTCCACCCGGCAGGGACGGTCGGTCTCCACCCAGAACGTGGCGTCGGTCATCCCGACGTGGCGCAGCAGGGGTCCGAGCACGAGAGTGGGCACCTGCTCCCCTTACCCAGCCCGGGCCCTTGCGTAGCGGCCGGCGGACGGACGGCCCCCGAGGGTCCGGCGCGCCAGCCCGGCGGCGGCCGCTTGCGGGACACGGGGGACGGGTAGCCCGACTCCCCATGAGCCGCTTCGCGCGGGAGGAGCGCGAGGACGTCGAGCAGCGGGCCACGGCCCTGGAGCTGTTCTATGACCTCGTGTTCGTCTTCGCGATCACCCAGATCTCCCACCACCTCGTCGCCGGGCTGACCTTCAGCGCGGCGGGCGAGTCGCTGCTGCTGCTGCTCGTCGTGTGGTGGTCGTGGAACTACACGACCTGGGTCACCAACGAGCTGGATCCGGAGTCGCCGGTCGTTCGCGGGCTGATGATCTTCCTGATGCTGGCGAGCATGATGATGGCCGTCGCGCTGCCCGGGGCGTTCGGGCCCCGCGCCGGCCTGTTCGTCGCCTCCTACCTGACCATCCAGCTCGGTCGCCACGCGTTCCTGACCTTCGCGGCCGCCGAGCGCGGCACGCACGAGCGCGAGCGCGCCGGGCGGATCCTCGCGTGGTTCGCGCTGGCCGGCGTGTTCTGGGTCGCGGGCGCCTTCGCGCACGACGGTGCACGGGTGGCGCTGTGGCTCGTCGCGCTCGCCGTCGACTACGGCGCGCCGCTGACCGGCTTCTGGATTCCCGGCCGCAGCGCCATGGGCAACGAGGCGTGGGAGGTCGAGACGGCGCACTTCAGCGAGCGCTTCGGCCTGTTCATCATCATCGCGCTCGGCGAGTCGATCGTCCTGACGGGCGGCACGACCTCCGAGCTGACGCTCAGCGCCACCCGGGTCGCCGCGTTCGCCGTGGCCTTCCTCGGGACCGCGGCGCTGTGGTGGATGTACTTCGCGCGGATCGCCGAGCTGGCCCACCACGAGCTGCGGGTGGCGGACGACCGCACCTCCCTGGCGCGGGACGCCTACACCTACCTGCACGCGCTGCTCGTGGTCGGCGTCATCGTGGCCGCCGTCGGGGACGAGCTCGTGATCGCCCATCCGGGCGTGGCGCTGGCCGGCCGGGAGGTCGCCGCGGTCGTGGCGGGGCCCGCGATCTACCTCGCCGCGCACGCGCTCTTCCGCCGGCGCCTGACGGGGACGCTCAACCTGCGCCGCCTGGCCGGGGCCGGGGCCTGCGCCGCCCTCGGGCTGCTCGCCGCACACGCGCCGGCGCTCGTCCTCGGCGTCGGGGTGCTCGTGATCCTCTGGGCGGTCATCCTCGCGGACTACGTGATGTCGGGCCGCCACGCGGACCTGAAGTCGGGCGAGACGCCGCCGGGCTGGTCCGCGGCGACCTAGCCGTTCAGGGCGCGACGGGCACGGTGAAGTCGCCGGTGTACTCGTCGAAGGCGGAGACGCGCAGCGCGACGCTGAGGCGCCAGCGCCCGTCCGGCAGCAGCTGCAGCCCGCGCGAGATGTAGAGGCCCGGACCGACGCGACGCAGCGTCACCGGCAGCACGACGCCGCGCGCGGGCAGCGTGGCCTGCGCCTTCAGCTCCTTCGCGCCGGTGAAGGCGCGCCCGGCCTGCCGGAGCCGCACCCGGACGACGTTCGGGCCGATGCGTCCGGGCGTGACCGTGACCGCCGTGGCCACGGGGCCGAGCCGCCCGGTGCGGGTCACGCGC
>JAOPZU010000119.1 GCA_025963955.1 Solirubrobacterales bacterium | reverse complement strand
GCGGAACGGGAGCGCGAACGGACAGGCCAACGGGGCCACGAACGGCAACGGGACGGCCGCGGCGAAGCCCGCCGCACCGTCCAAGAACGCCCTGAAGGAGGCCGCGAAGCTGGAGAAGGCCGTCGAGTCCGCGGAAGCGGCCCTCGTCGCGCTGGAGGAGGAGCTCGCCGGGCCGGAGGCGTGGGCGACCCCGTACGAGACCTCGAAGTCCACCGCCCGCCATACCGCCGCCAAGCGCGCGGTCGACGAGGCGTACGCGGCGCTCGAGTCCCACATGGAGCGCACGGGGGTCTGAACCGCGGTGCCGCCGACGGCGACCCCGCCTCAGCCCGGCGTCCCCAGCACGCGGCAGACCACCGAGCGCTCGGGCCCGTCCGGCCCCCGCACGGCCCAGCCGCCGGCCCGCGACCAGGACACGCGTGTCCCGTCCGCCAGGCGGGCCAGTGCTCGCCCGCACCGGGGGCGGCCCCACAGCGTCGCCTCAAGCGGGCGCGAGGCCTCGGGCGTGTCCCCGAGCCCGCGGGCGACGTGGTCGGCGGGGAGGGTCACGATGATCGCGCCCTCGCGGACCCAGACCGGGATCGCCTCCAGGGGGGCGGGGGCGAGCACCTCCCCACCGCCCTCGACGGCCACCCCGTCCCACGCCTGCACCCAGCGCCCGCGGGGCAGGACCACCTCGCGCTCGCGCGCGCCGTCCTCCACGACCGGCGCGACCCACAGCGAGGGCCCGTAGCCGAAGGCGTCGGCCACCGCCCACGCGCCGTCGTCCCCGGGCTGCAGCAGCGACAGCGGCCGGACGATCGGCAGGCCCGTCCGCGCGCAGCTCGCGGCCGCCGCCCGGACGTACGGCACCAGCCGCTCGTGGAGCAGGACGTACGCGCGGTACAGCGCGAGCGTCTGCGGGTCATAGGTCCACGGCTCCTGCTGCAGGCGGCCGTGCGCCTGCATCAGCGGCGTGAAGCACCCGAGCTGGACCCACCGCAGCAACAGCTCCTTCGGGCAGCGGCGGATGCCGCCCTCCCCGAGGTAGCCGCCGACGTCGTGGGAGAGGTTGGAGAAGCCCGAGGACGCCGCGGAGATCGTGCAGGCCACTAGCGCTCGCAGCGACCAGAAGTCCGACGCCTGGTCCCCGGCCCAGAGCACGCCCGTCGCCTGCTGCCCCGTCCAGCCCGAGCGGCCGAAGAGCACGCCGCGCCCGGGGCCGTGGACCTCGTCGAGCGCCGCCTGCATCGAGCGCCGATAGCCGTCCCCGAGCCGCCACGCGGACTCCGCCCCCGTGGTCCCGTCCGCCAGGCGCACGGCGTCCGGGAGGTAGTAGCCCTCGCCGTCGTCGGCCTTGATGCCCTCCACGCCGAGGCGCAGCGCGCCCTTCGCCTGCTCCCGCCACCACGACTCGGCCGCCGCGGACGTGAAGTCCACCGGCGAGCCCGTGCCCATCCACCAGCGTCCGACGTAGGGCTCGCCCGAGCCGTCCGCCGCCTGGACGAACGCGCCCGCCCGCACGCCGTCCGCGTAGTTGGAGGCGGGTTCGCGGTGCAGCCGCCGGGAGCCCGGGTCCGGGGGGATCTGCCCGTCGAGCGAGTCGAGGTTCGTCCACGGGACCACCCAGACCACGGTCCGCACGCCGTCCGCGCGCATCCGCCGGACCATCCCCTCGAAGTCCGGGAACTGGTGCGGATTCGGCAGCCACGTGTTGTATTGCGTCTCCCAGGGTGAATCCAGGACGACGGCGTCGAGCGGGATGCCGTGCCAGCGGCAGCCGTCGACGTCCTCGTGCACGTCGTCCTGGTGCTCATACACGTCGCGGGACTTCCAGAAGCCGTAGCCCCACTCGGCCAGCACGGGCGGCACGCCCGTGCGGTGCAGGAAGCGCCGCTGGCGCGCCGCCGGGGTGGGGTCGGTGAAGACGTGCAGGCGCAGCGGGCCGCTCGCCGCGCGGACGGAGACCGCCGTGCGGCCGCGCGCACCGCCGACGTCGAAGCGCGTGCCGTTGCCGTGGGTGTCGCACCAGACCGCGTACCCGCGCGAGGACTGCAGCCAGGGCACGGGCGCGTAGTCGCCCTGGGGGATGCCGCCGAGCTCCAGCATGTCCGGCGGGCAGTCCGGGCCGGTGTAGCGGCGGTCGGCGCCGAGCTGCACCTCGCGGCCACGGTGGTCCACGGTGTGCGCGTGGTGGGCGCCGAGGCCGGCGAAGCGCTCCTCTGAGCGCAGGTCCCACTCGGCGGCCAGGCGCAGCAGCGAGCCGTCGTCCTGCGCCGTCAGCTCCAGCGTCAGCTCGTGCGGCGCCGGGAGCCCGAGCCGCAGCTCCGCGTGGCGGCCGCCCTGCAGCGTGAGCGCGAGGACGACGCCGTCGCTGAGCAGGTCGGCGACCGACGCGTGGACCGCTCGCTCCGGGAACCCGCGACGCTCGCGCGGGATGACGCCCTCGGTCAGCTGGAGGAAACGGTCCTCGACGGTCCCGGAGCAGGCCCACACGTGCAGCCCCCGCAGGAGCCGGCGCCCGTGCGAGCGCAGGTGGATGCGCAGCGGGCGGAGCTGGACCTCGAGCTCCAACGGGCCCCGGGTCAGCACGACGCGCTCACGGGCCGCGACGACGGTGGCGGGCATGCCGCCATGGTGGCGGCGCGCCGGCGCTTTCCGCGGAGCCTTCACCGGTCCATCACAGGTTCTTGCCGTGATCGTCACAGCCGCGGTGGGGAGGCCGGTGAACCTCACAGGCGTGACCATCGATCCGACGAGGAACCCGGGCGCGCCACGGACGAGCCGCGCCGACCTGCACTGCCACTCCACCGCCAGCGTGCTGTCCAAGCTGGGCGTGCAGCGCTCGCTCGGGCTGCCCGAATGCGCCACGCCGCCCGAGGACGTGCTCGAGCTCGCCACGCGCCGCGGGATGGACTTCGTGACCATCACCGACCACGACACGATCCTCGGCGCGCTGCAGATCTCGAGCGACCCGCGCGTCTTCCTGAGCGAGGAGCTCACGGTCTGGTTCAAGGGCGAGCCGCAGGCGGTGCACGTGCTCTGCCTTGGCATCACGCCGGACGACCACGAGTGGCTGCAGGCCCACAACAAGGACGTCGAAGCGTGCGCGGAGTACCTGCACGACCACGACATCACGGCCGCGCTGGCACACCCCTTCTACGCGGTGGAGGCGCCGCTGACCCCGCGCCACCGCCGGCGCCTGGCCCAGCTCTTCCCGGTGTGGGAGACGCGCAACGGCGCCCGCGCCCGGGAGCTGAACCTCCCCGCCGCGGTCTACATCGAGACGCACGGCGGGACCGGGATCGGCGGGAGCGACGACCACGCCGGCGTCGACATCGGTCGCACCTTCACGGAGACGCCGCGCGCCGCGACGTGGCAGGAGTTCCTGGCCGAGGTCCGCGCCGGGCGCGCCGGGGCCCGCGGGGAGCAGGGCAGCGCCGAGAAGTGGGCGCACGCCGCCATGGGGCTGGCGACGCGGGCCCTCGGGGCGGCGCCGGCCGGCGGGACCGCGCGCCCGAACCCGGCGGCGGTCCTGACGATGGTCGAGCGCGTCATGCGCGAGGGCGACGTGCGCGGCGGCGCGATCGGCGCCGACCTCGGGCCCGAGGACGCCCGCGCGATCCTCCGCGCGTGGCTCGACTCCGTCGACCTGGACCTCACCGAGGCCGGGCTGCTGGCGTACCTGCAGGACGAGGACTTCAGCCACGCGGACCTCTTCCGCCGGGCGCGCCGCAAGCACGAGAAGAAGCTCGCGGCGACGGTGCACGAGATCGTCGCCATGGTGGAGACCACGCCGGCCCACCCACCCGCCGACGTCATGAGGGCGGCCACGGGCCTCTTCGACGCGTGCATCGCGGCGATCCCGTACGCCTCCGCGGCGGCCTTCCTCGGCAAGGAGAAGGGCAAGCTGCACCGCGACATGGACCCGCCCAGCCGCCCGCTGCGCGTCGCCCTGGTGGCCGACGGCGTCGGCGGCATGCACGGCGTGACGCACACCCTGGACGAGATCCGCGAGCGCGGCGTGCCAGGCTTTGAGGTCGAGGTCGTCGGCACGGACCCGAACGTCGACCGCCGCCTGAGCGCGGTGGCCGAGGTCGACATCCCGTTCTACGCCGGCCTCAAGGTCGGCGTCCCGTCGCTGCCGCAGGTCGTCGAGACGCTGGCCGAGGGCCGCTACGACGTGGTCCACCTGTGCTCGCCCGGTCCGTCGGGCGTCGCCGCGGCCATGATCGCCCGGGTCATGGACCTCCCGGTCCTCGGCAGCTACCACACCGAGCTCGCTGCCTACGCCGGCCTGCGCAGCGCCGACCCGCAGCTCGAGCTCATGGCGCGGCTGGCGATCGGCGCCTTCTACAAGCAGTGCGCCCAGGTCCTCACGCCCAGCCCGCAGAGCGACGAGGTCCTGCGCCGGATGGGGATCCCCGAGGAGCGCATCGGCCGCTGGGACCGCGGGGTGGACATCACCCGCTTCGACCCCGCGAAGCGCGACCCGGACGTCTTCCTGGGCAGGGATGAGGGCGGGTCCCGCTCCCCCCACCGCGTCAACGTCCTCTACGTCGGGCGCCAGACGAGGGAGAAGGGCGCCGACCTGCTGGCCGACGCGTTCCTGACCGCCCGCACCCGCGACCCCCGCCTGCAGCTGGTGCTGGCCGGCGGCGGACCGGAGGAGATCGAGTTGCGCGAGCGCCTGGGCGCCCACGCGACCTTCCTCGGCTGGCAGGAGGGCGAGGACCTCGCCGTGACCTACGCGAGCGCGGACGTCTTCCTCTTCGCCAGCCGCACCGACACCTTCGGCCAGGTGCTGCTGGAGGCCCAGGCGTCGGGGCTCCCGGTCGTCGCCGTCGACGAGGGCGGACCGTGCTCGATCATCGAGCACGGCGTCACGGGGCTGCTGGCCGAACCCGACCGCCACGCGCTGGCGGACGCGCTCATCGAGGTGGTCTCCTCGTCGCTGCTGCGCGAGCGCCTGGCCCGCGCCGGCCTGGCCGCCGTCCGCGAGCGGACGTGGGAGCGGGCGCTCGGACGCCTCGCCGACGGCTACCACCGCACCCTCGGCCCGGCGGCCGCGGAGCGCGGCCGGCGCCGGATCGCGTAGGCGGACCGTGCGGCCCCAGGCCCCGCGGATCGCCGTGGCCCTGCACGACGTGGAGCCCGGCACGTTCGAGCGCTGCGCGCTGATCCGCGACTGGCTCGACGACCACGGCGTGGACCGCGTGACCCTGCTCGTCGTGCCCGCGGGCGACCTGCACCCGTTCCACGACCGCCGTCCGGAGCTCGCCGAGTGGATCGACGAGCGCGTGCACCTCGGCGACGCCGTGGCCCAGCACGGCTTCTCCCACCGGCAGCTGCGCCCGGCCACGGGCCTGCGCCGCTCGATCGCCCGGACCGGCCACGGGCACGGCCAGCCGGAGTTCGTCGGCCTGGACGAGGGCGAGGCGCGGCGCGCGGTGGCCGCCGGGCGCCGCGTGCTGAAGCTCGCGGGGATCGTCCCGCGGGGGTTCGTCGCCCCGGCCTACGCCTACACCGCCGGCCTGGAACGCGCCCTCGCGCCGCTGTTCGACTGGTGGTCCTCCCGCGACCACCTGATCACCGAGCACGGACGCGCCTCGGCCTACCTGCCCGCGATGAGCATCGGCGCGGGCGGGTCGCGGAGCATCGGGGGACGCCTGGCCTCCCCGTGGGGCGTGCGGGCCAGTGCGCTGCTGGCCGGCCCGCTGCTGCGGCTGGACCTGCACCCGTCCGACCTGGACCAGCCCTCGCGCATCGCGGCCGCCGAGCAGGTGCTCCGGCGCGCCGGCCGCCGCGAGGCGGTCACCTACGACGAGCTGGCTGCCGGCGCCTGACCGCAGCGGCGCCGACACGAGGCGCCCGCTGCGGGATCATCCGGGGGTGGTCGTCTACCAGATCTACCCGCGCTCCTTCCAGGACTCCAGCGGCGACGGGACGGGCGACCTGCCCGGCGTCACCGCCCGCCTCGACCACCTCGCCTGGCTCGGCGTGGACGCCCTGTGGCTCTCCCCGATCCATCCCTCGCCGATGGCCGACGGCGGCTACGACGTGGCGGACTACACGACGGTCGATCCGCTCTTCGGGACGGACGCCGACCTCGACGCGCTCATCGCCCGAGCACACGCGCTCGGCCTGAAGGTGCTGCTCGACATCGTTCCCTGCCACACGTCGATCGCGCACCCGTGGTTCACCGAGCATCCCGAGCGCTACGTCTGGGCGCCGCCCGGTCGGCCCGTCCCGAACAACTGGCAGGCCGCCTTCGGCGGCCCCGCCTGGAGCCCGGATCCGCACGGCCGCGGCCACTACCTGCACTCCTACTACCCCGAGCAGCCCGACCTGGACTGGCGGCGCGCCGACGTGCGCGAGGCGTTCGCGGAGATCCTCGGCGGTTGGCGGGCGCGGGGGGTGGACGGCTTCCGCCTGGACGCGCTGCAGCGCCTGGGCAAGGATCCGGCGCTGCGCGACGAGCCGCCGGCGAGCGGCCCGTTCCCCTTCCCGCTGCCGCCCGGCCAGGCGGCGCTCGCGCTCCGGCACTCCGGGGACGCGCCGGCCACCGACGACGCGCTCGCCGCCCTCACTGCGGCGGCCGGCGCGGACGCCTTCCTCGTCGGCGAGGTCTACTTGCCCGCGGCCCGCCTGCCGCGGTACCTGAAGCACCTCGACGCGGCCTTCTCCTTCGACCTGCTCTTCTGCCCGTTCGCCGCCGCGCCGCTGGCCGAGGCGATCCGCGCGGGGGCCGCCGCCGGCCCGATGGCGTGGGTCCTCGGAAACCACGACCACCCGCGCCCGGTCAGCCGCCACGGTGCCGACGCCGCCCGCGCCCTGACGCTGCTGCTGCTCTTCCTCCCCGGCGTGGCCTGCGTCTACCAGGGCGACGAGCTGGGGCTCGCGGACGGCCCCGGCGGGCCGCACCTGGATCCGCCGTACGACCGCTTCGGCCGGGACGCGATGCGCCACCCGCCGCCGTGGGAGCAGGACGCGCCGCAGCACGGCTTCACGTCCGGCACGCCGTGGCTGCCCGTCTTCGACGCCGCCGACGGGGCGGCGGACGTCCAGCGGGAGCGGCCGGGCTCGCCGCTGCGCCTGCACCGCGA
>JAOPZU010000097.1 GCA_025963955.1 Solirubrobacterales bacterium | reverse complement strand
GAGTCGTTCATGGAAGGCATGCAGGCCTACGCGCGGCGGCACTTCAAGGACCTCGCCGTCGACCGCACCCACGTGATCTGCATCGACACCGTCGGCTCGCCCGAGCTGCTGTCGCTCGAGGGCGAGGGCATGCTGAAGATGCGCCGGTACCCCGAGGCCTTCAAGGCGCTGCTCAGCGAGGTCGCCGCCGAGAAGGGGATCACGCTGCACCGCGGGATGCGCTTCCGCAACGCGACCGACGGGCTCATCGCGCTGAAGGCGGGCTACCCGTCCGTGATGATCGGCTCGATGAACGAGTACCGGCTGCCGAGCAACTACCACTGGCCGACGGACGTGGCGGACAACGTGGACTTCGGGACGGTCGCGGACTGCGTGCGGCTGTGCGACGGGACGCTGCGGCGTCTCGCGGCGCGGGTGACCGGCGCTCAGGGCGCGTCGGCGGGCCCGGCGTCCTCCAGCACGCCCGCCGCGTAGGCGACGGCCGAGGGCTCGTCCGCGACCTGCCCGGCATAGCGGGCCTCGTCGACCGCGGCGAGCAGCGGGCCGAGCCGCGGCCCCGGTCGGATGCCGAGCTCCCGGGCGAGCACGTCCCCGCGCACGAGCGGAGCCTGCGCCCGGTAGGCGGACCAGGCGAGCGCCGGGCCGATCGTCTGCCGCGCGAGCTCCAGGTGCGAGGCGATGGCGGGCGCGGCGTCGTCGCCGCGGGTGGCCAGGCGGTCCGCGATCGACAGCAGCGTCACGTCGACGGTGACCGGTTCGCAGGCCAGCAGGTAGGCGTACTGCTGACGGAGGTCGAGCGGGCGGTGCTTGACGAGGTAGCCGAGACGGAGGTGATGGCGGGCGAGGGCGCTCACGTGGGCCCGGGTGCGCTCACTGGCCCGCAGCCGGGTGAGGATCTCCCGGCCGAGCGCCGCTCCTGCGCGGTCGTGGGCCGGGAAGCCGAGCACCGTGCCGTCCTCGGCGACGAGCTGCGTCTGCGGCTTGGCGATGTCGTGGAGCAGCGCCCCGAAGCGCAGCGCCTCGCCGCGGGTCAGCTCGTCCGCCAGCGGCTGGGCCAGGAAGGCGCGCACGGCGTCCGCGTGCTCCTCCCCCACGAGCGGCGCCGGATCCCGCTCGAGGTCGAGGACCGCCTGCACGACCGCGAGCGTGTGGTCGTAGACGTCGAGGTGGTGGAAGCGGTTCTGCCGGACCCCGCCGAGCGCGCTGAGCTCGGGCAGGATGGCGGCGGTGACGCCGAGCTCGTCCATCAGCTCCAGGCCGTCGAGGGCGGTGGGTGCGGCCACGACGCGCTTGAGCTCCGCCAGCACGCGCTCCCCCGCCACGCGGTCGAGCGACGCGGCGTGGGCGCGCGCTTCCGCGACCGTGGGGGCGTCCGGGGTCAGGCCGAGCTCGCAGGCGAACCGCGCGAGGCGCAGCACGCGCAGCGGGTCGTCGGGGAAGGCGCGCGGGTCCACCATCCGCAGCCGGTGGGCCCGGAGGTCCCCCGCGCCGTCGTGCGGGTCCAGCAGCGCCCCGCCGTCCAGCGGCTCGGCGATCGCGTTGACCGTGAAGTCGCGCAGCGCGAGGTCAGCCTCGATGGACCCCTCGCGCAGCGGGCACAGGTCGACCTGCCACTCACGCTCCGGCCCCATCACGCGCCAGGCCCCGAAGGCGTCGGAGAGCGGGAACGCGGGGCCGCCCGCGCTGAGCGCCAGGTGCCGGGCGGCGGCCCTGACGTCCCCGTCGACGACCAGGTCGATGTCCCCGAGCGGCCGGTGCATCAGGCGATCGCGCACGGCGCCACCAACGAGCCACGCCTGCTCGTGGCGCAGCGCCTCGCGCGCGGCCTCGAGCGCGGCGGCGCTCACGCTTGCCGCCCGGACCGGTGGTAGGCGCGGGCCGTGCGGGGCAGCAGCGCCGTGGTCACCTCGTAGTTGATCGTCTGGCTGCGGGCGGCGACCTCCTCCGCGCTGAGGCCGGGACCCACGAGCACGACCTCGTCCCCGACGGCGACCCGTTCGGCGCCGTCCGGCCCGAGGTCGACGGTGATGTTGTCCATGCTCACCGTGCCGACCTGGGGGTGGCGCGCGCCACCGATGAGCACGTCGGCCCGGCCGGTCGTCGCCCGGCGCCAGCCGTCCCCGTAGCCGATCGGGACCGTGGCCAGGACCGTGTCGCGGTCCGCGACGAAGCGCCGCCCGTAGCCGGCGCTCTCGCCGCTGGCACAGCCCTTCACGGCGGCCACCTGGCTCGTGAGGCTCAGCGCCGGCCGTAGCCCGCGCGCTTCCGCGTCCTCGCCGAACGGGTCCAGGCCGTAGAGGGCGACACCCGGGCGGACCATGTCGAAGTGCGCGGTGGACGTGCGCAGCAGGGCGGCGGAGTTCGCGGCGTGGACGATGAGCTCCGGGCGCTCGGCCTTCAGCGGGCGGACCCATGCGGTGAAGCGGTCCAGCTGCTCGGCCATGAACGGGTCGGCGCGCTCGTCGGCGGTGGCGAAGTGCGTCATGGCGCCGACGACCCGCGGGCCGCCCTCGCGCACGAGCCGGGCGGCGAGCTCGCCGTCCCGGGTGCCCAGGCGGCCCATGCCGCTGTCGAGCTTGACGTGGACGCGGGCGCCGGCCGGCAACGCCGCGAGGAACGCCTCGTCCCAGGCGACGATGTCGGCGTCGGCGGCCAGTGCCGTCGCGAGGTCCTCCGCGTCGAGCGAGCCGAGCACGAGGATCCGTCCGCCGAGCCCAGCCGCCCGCAGTTCCGCGGCCTCGTCGGCGCCCGCGACGGC
>JAOPZU010000088.1 GCA_025963955.1 Solirubrobacterales bacterium | reverse complement strand
CAGCAGCGCGAGCAGCTCGCCGCGGCGGGCGTTCCCGGCCAGCCGGATCACGGCCACGCCGCCCTTCTTGAAGTCGACGTCCGCGCCCGTGAGGTCGTGGACGACCTGCGAGAAGTCGGGCTCGTGGCCCACGACGAGGATCCTCTCGCCGTCCTCGGCGGCGGCCAGCAGGAGCAGCGCCTCCTCGGCGTCGAAGGCGTCCGCGAGCGGTGCGTGCAGCACGACGTCGGTCCCCAGGGCGGCGGCGGCCGCGGTCGCGGTGGCGTGCGCGCGGACCTTCGGGCTGGAGAAGACCGCCGCGAGGCGCACGTCCAGCCGGGCGAGCGCGCGGCCCGCGTCGGCGCCCTGCTGCCGACCGCGCTCCGTCAGCTCCCGTTCGCTGTCCGGGCGCGTGCCGTGCGGCTCCGCCTCCCCGTGGCGGAGCATCCAGAGCTGGCGTGCCATAGGCCGCCAGCGTAGTGCCTCAGCCGTGGTAGGCCCGGGTGGCCCCGCCGTGGTAGACGGTGCCGTCGGGCGCCGTCCAGGTCACGCGATACTGGCGGCCGGTGCGATAGCCGCCGGAGGTCGTGAAGAACCCGAGGCGGTTGTAGCTGACGCTCTTGAGCGGCTGGAAGGCCCCCGAGGACCCCGAGCGGTACTCGAGCTGCGCGGTGCCGGCGGCGCGTGCCGGGCGCACCTCGCCCCAGATCGAGGCGGTGGTCTTCGTGCTGGGCCGCACGGCGAGCGCGAGGCGGAAGGCGTCGAAGGACGGCTTCTCCTTGCCCTTGTAGGTGATCAGCCCGGACTCGAAGCCGGGGTACCGCGCCGCGGCGAAGCGGGCCTTGAGGTCCGGCTGGTCGTCCGTGAGCAGGTACTGCGAGAAGGACTTCACGCGCGGGTTGGCGTAGGCGATGCGCTCGCTGATCGCGCGGTACTCCGACTGCCGCTGGAACGGGACGCCGTAGCTGACGTCGGGCGCGGACTGGATGCCGAACTCGGTCAGGAACAGCGGCAGGTTCCGCGGGATCGCGCCTGCGCGGCCCGCCCGGTCCAGGGCCGAGGTCAGCCGCGGCAGCACGCCGATGGAGACGTTGTCCTTCTTCGGCGGGACGAAGAAGGGGCCGGCCTTGGGCGTGTAGGCGTGGTGCGCGTAGCCCGCCGTCGACAGGCGGCTGCACGTCGCGCTCGTCCGCTGGTAGCTCGCGTTGAGGCAGAGGACGCCGCGCAGGAAGGCCAGGGGCGCGACGACGTGGCTGTTGCCGGTGGGCGAGGTCTCCCCCATGAGCACCTGCGGCCTGGACACCTGCGCCGACTTCAGCCCCTTCAGCGCGGCCTCGTAGAGCCTGCGGTAGATCCCGGGCGACACGGGCCGTCCGCGGCCGTCGTACTGGGGCTGCAGGAACTGGGGCTGGTTCGGCTCGTTCCAGATCGACCAGTACGCGACGCGGCCGGCGAAGTGGCGTCCGACCGCCGTCATGAACTGCGCGAACTTGTTCGGATCCGGGCGGGAGACGTTGTCCTTGCGGTCCCGCGTGGCCCACTTCGGGACCGGGCCCGTGACCGTGAGCAGCACGGGCCAGTTCCTCTGCTTGGCCGCGTCAAGGACCTTGTCGAAGGCGGCGAAGTCGTAGGCGGCGGGGTCGGTCGTGTCGAAGTCGGGCTGCGTGCGGCTGTCGGGCGCGGGCGCGACGCTCCTCCACAGCATCGCGATGCGCAGGCCGCTGACGCCGAGGGAGTCGAGCTTCTGGAAGGACGCGTCGCGCGTGGCGTCGTTCAGCAGGTCGCCGGGCGCCTCGAAGAAGAGGGTCTGGTTGCGGCTGGCGTGCGCCGGAGCAGCCGCCAGCGCGAGGAACGCGAGGAGCGGGAGCAGCAGGGACAGGACGGTCTTCGACGTGCGGGGGATGGGACCAGCCTCCAACGGGGTGAGGGGTGCGGCTTCTGTGACCGGCGTGCCGCGCGACGGGGCGGCGGGAGCCGGGAGGACCACGTGATACCCGAAGGAACGCCCCGGACACCGCCAGGTTGCGCTTCCTCATCGTTTTCACATACTCTCGGGTATGAATGAGCAAGTCGCCGCCGACCGCGCGGGCCACCGCGGCCGAGCAGACGCGCACCCGCCTGATCGACGCCGCCATCGACCGCTTCGCGGCGGACGGGCCCGGGGCGAGCTTCGACCAGGTCGCCGCCGACGCCGGCGTCACCAAGGGCGCGCTCTACCACCACTTCGGCTCCAAGGACGGCCTCGTGGAGGCGGTCTACCGCGAGGCGATCCGCCGCCACGCCGCCCGCGTCGTGGACGCCAGCGGCACCGGTAGCGGCCGCGAGCGCCTGCTCGCGCTCATCGACTCGAGCGCCCGCCTCTACACGAGCCGGACCCCGTTCTACGGCCTGCTGACCCAGCTGCACCTGCACGCCGGGACCAGCCGCCCCGAGCTCGCCGACATCGCCCGCCGCGTCCAGCAGCGCCAGCGCGAGCACATGATCGGCCTCGCCGAGCTCGGCCGCCGGGACGGCTCGATCCGCGCCGACCTGGACGCCGAGGCGCTCGGCCTCACCGTCAACGCCGCGCTCGAGGGCTTCCTCGTGCAGCAGCTCGAACCGGCCGCCGTCCAGCGCGGCTGGATCACCGCCTTCCGTTCCCTGATCCAGGAGATGATCACCCCATGAGCAGCGCCCCCACCGTCCCGTCCGCCACGGGCGGCATCGACTTCACGGTTCCCGCCGAGCTGCAGGAGCTGCTGGACCGGGTCAACGCCTTCATCGAGGAGGACGTCCTTCCCGCCGAGGTCGAGATCACCGACCCGCAGGACGTGCTCGCGAGCTGGGACGTCGTCGAGCGCCTGCGCGACCGGGCGCGCGAGCGCGGCATCTACACCCCGCACCTCCCCGAGGAATGGGGCGGACTCGGCGTCGGCGTCCTCGGGATGGCGCTCGTCAACCAGGCCTGCGGCGTCTCCGGGCTGGCGTCGCTCGGGCTGAACGCGATGGCCCCGGACGAGGGCAACATGCACACGCTGCTCATCGCCGGAACGCCCGATCAGCTCGAGGAGTACCTGCGACCGCTGGCCGAGGGGCGCACGCGGTCCTGCTTCGCGATGACCGAACCGGACGTCGCCTCCTCCGACCCGACGAACCTCCAGACGACCGCCGTCCGCGACGAGGCCAGCGGCGAGTGGGTCCTCAACGGGACGAAGTGGTGCATCACGGGTGCCGAGGGCGCCGCCTTCGCGATCGTCGTTGCCAAGACCGGGAGCTCGGAGCCGACGACGCACCGCGACTACTCGCTGATCCTCGTCCCGACGGACACGCCCGGCTGGGAGATCACGCGCCACCCGGAGTGGATGGGCTCGCACTCGCCGGGCGGCCACCCCGAGATCCGGATGACGGACGTGCGTGTCCCGCTCGGGAACCTGCTCGGGAACGAGGGCGAGGGCTTCGTCATCGCGCAGAAGCGCCTGGCCGGGGGGCGCCTGGCGCACGCGATGCGCTGGATCGGCGTCGCGCAGCGCGCGCTCGACATGACCTCCCAGCGGCTGCTGCAGCGCAAGGCGTTCGGGAAGGAGCTCGCGCGGCACCAGGGCCTGCAGTTCATGATCGCCGACAGCGCGATGGACCTCTACGCCTCGCGGCTGATGGTCCTCCACACCGCCTGGAAGGTCGAGAACGGCCTGCCCCACCGGCAGGAGATCGCGATGACCAAGACGTTCGTCTCCGAGGCCTTCGGGCGGATCGTCGACCGCGCCGTGCAGATCCACGGGGCGGCGGGGATCGCGATGGACCTGCCGATCGCGCGCTGGTACCAGGACGCGCGCGCCGCCCGGATCTACGACGGCGCCTCGGAGGTGCACCGCATGGTCATCGCCCGCGAGTGCCTGAAGCTCGCCATGCAGGGACAGTCCACGACCGCCGCGACCGGAGACCTCGGGTGATCCTCGCCTTCTGCTCGGAACACCTCGAGGGAACCTCGCTGCGAGGGCTCGCCTCCCCCGGCCCCGTTCTTCCTAAGGAGATCACCGAATGAGCCACGAGATCGCCCCCGACGACATCGTCCGCAGGCGCGAGGAGGTCGCGGAGGGCGCACGCGAGCCGCTGCTCGTGCTCGACCCGCTGCTCGCCTTCCTCGACGCGCACGACCTCGGCACGGGCGACCCGGACCCGCAGATCGTCCCCGTCGGCGACGGGCACTCCAACGTCACCTACGCCGTGACCCGCGGCGACGCCGCGTTCGTCCTGCGCCGCCCGCCGCGCGGCCCGCTGCCCCCGTCCGCGCACGACGTCCTGCGCGAGGCGCGCGTGATCGGCGCGGTCCAGGGGACGGTGCGCGCCCCGAAGGTCCTGGCGGTCGGGAACGACGTCGACATCATCGGCGCGCCGTTCTTCGTCATGGAGCACGTCCAGGGCGAGGTCATCACGAGCGCCGTGCCGGAGGCGCTCGACACGCCGGCCGAGCGCCGGCGGATCGGCGAGGAGCTCGTCGACGCGCTCGTCGAGCTGCACGCCGTCGACTGGCAGGCGGCGGGGCTGGAGGGCTTCGGGAAGCCCACGGGCTACACCGAGCGGCAGGTGCGCCGCTTCCTCGGCCTCTGGGAGCACAACAAGACGCGCGAGATCCCGGCGGTCGAGCGCGTCGGCACGTGGCTCACCGACAACCTGCCGCAGTCCCCGGCGGCCACGATCGTCCACGGCGACTACCGCCTGGGCAACGTCATGTACGCGGCGCAGGCGCCCGCGCGCGTCAACGCCATCTTCGACTGGGAGATGTCGACGATCGGAGACCCGCTGGCCGACGTCGGCTACCTCTGCATGATGTGGTCCCAGGCCGGCGACCCGGACGAGGGGCTGGCCGCGCTGAACCAGGTCACCCGCGCGGAGGGCTTCATCACGCGCGAGGAGATCGTCGCGCGGTACGAGGAGCGCTCGGGCCGCTCGATGCAGGACGCGCGCTGGTACACGGCCCTGGCGCTGTGGAAGGCGATCGTCTTCATGGAGGGCAACTACAAGCGCGCGATCAGCGGGGCGTCCGACGACCCGTTCCTGAAGACCTTCGGGGACGGCGTGGTCGATCTCGCCAACCGCGCCGAGGAGGTGGCGCTCGGAGGTCAGGTGTAGCGGGCGTTGGTCGGCTCACGGTCCGGGGCCGCGCCCGCCTCGACGCGGGCGCG
>JAOPZU010000111.1 GCA_025963955.1 Solirubrobacterales bacterium | reverse complement strand
GAGCGCCTCTATCTGACGCTGTGCAGCACCGTCGAGCCGATGCTCCGCGGCGACCCGCCCGGACAGGGGATGGCCCTGGCCCGCGCCGCCTGCCGCCCGCGCTCCGGCCCCCACGCCGCGCTGCTCGCCTCGATCCTGCAGCTGCTCGACCTCGCGGAGGCCCGCACGACGGGCGACGCGCTGCGCCCGTTGCGCACGCCGGGCTTCGACCTGGTGCTGGCGGCCGCCGTCCTGGCCCGGACCCCGGACGTGCCGGTCCCGGGCTGAGACGAGGCGGGCGGTGCGGCGCCGGGGCGCACTCAGCGTGCGACGACCCGCAGGTGGGCCAGCGACTCGTCGACCGCGCCCTCGACCATGACCCCCGCGGCCGCCAGCTGCTGGAAGTAGTCCACGACGGCCTCCGTCAGACGCTCGCCCGGAGCGACGACGGGGACTCCCGGCGGGTAGGGGCAGATCATCTCGGCGCTGATGCGCCCCGGGGCCTCGCGCCAGGGCACGAGCTCGGTGGCGCCGAGGAACGCCTCGCGCGGGAGCATCACCGTCTCCATCCGCAGGTCCTGCGGCCGGGGGACGTCGGGGATATCACCGCAATCCGCGTCCACGTGGGCGCCGCCCAGCTCGCGCAGCGCGACCAGGAGCCGCGCCACGCCGGCCTCGTCGTCGGCGTAGGTGACGAGCACCATCAGCCGGCGGTGGTCGGCCAGCTCCACGTGGATGCCGTGATGCTCCCGCAGCCAGTCGGCTGCGGAGAAGCCGGTCAGGCCGAGGCCGGTCACGTCGAAGCTCACGTGCGTCGGGTCCATCGCGTGGATCCCGGGCTCGCCGGCGCGGTCGTCCCGGAAGAGGTCGAGCCCGGGCAGCGCCTCGATGCGCTCGCGCAGCACGGCCGCGAGGTCGATCGCATGGCCCAGCAGCCGCTCGCCGTCGCGCTGGAACTCCCTTCGCGCCGCGTCGATCGAGGCCAGCAACACCGAGGATGCGCTCGTGGACTGCTCCAGCTCGAAGGCGAGCTGCAGCCGGCCCGAGTCGATGCGGTCACCCTGGATGCTCATCACGGACGTCTGGCAGAGGCCGCTGAGCGTCTTGTGCACGCTGCCGATCGTCAGGTCCGCCCCGGCCTCCAGCGACGACATCGGCAGGCGGCTGCAGAAGGCGTGGTCCAGGCCCCAGGCGTCGTCGGTCATCAGCGGAATGCCGCGGGCGTGGCAGACCTCCGCGAGCGCCCGCACGTCGGCCGAGACGCCCTAGTAGCTCGGCGTGAAGACGAGGGCCGCGCGCACCTCGGGATGCTCCGCGAGCACCGCCTCGAGGGTCGCCGCCTCCACGCCGTGGGCGACCTGGAGCGCCGCGTCGTAGACCGGCTCGACGTACACGGGCCAGGCCCCGCTGAGCACGAGCGCCGCGAGGGCCGACTTGTGCCCGTTGCGGGCCATCGCGATCTGCTCACCCGGCCGGACGGTGGCGAGCATCGCGACGTGGACGTTCTGGCTGCTGCCGCCGGTGGAGAAGAGCGTCTGGTCCGCGCCCACGGCGTCGGCGAAGAGCTCCATCGCCGTCGGCTCCACCTGCCACGACTGGTGCCGCGTGTCGATGCCCTTGTCCATCCCGATGTCGGCGCGGAAGGCGTCGGGGCCCACCACGTGCGCCGCCTCCGGCAGGCGCCCGGAGCGGCCGGAGCGGTGCGCCGGGATCCCGAAGGTGAGGTCGCCGCGGTCGTGGTAGGCGGCGATGGCCTCCGCGATCGGCGCGGCGTCGAGGGTCTTGCGGACCGGCCCGCGCTCGGCCTCCTCCTGCGCCTTCTCGGCGTTGCGTGCCCGCTGTGCGTCCACGTCGAGGTTCGCGTCCATCGTCATGCCGCCGTCGCCTGCCGGTCACGCTCCGGCCGCTCGGCCGTGATGACGACCATCACCTCGTGGTCCTCGTCCCGCGCGAGGGCCCCGCACTCGACGAGGTAGTCCCGTCGGGCGTCCGCGATCGGGCCCAGCGCACCGCGATGCTCGATCTGCTCGGTGACGCGCAACCCGCCGTCCGCGGCGAGCTCGAGCGTGCGGTCGACGCCCGTCAGGTGGGACTGCACGACGCAGAGGCGCCCGCCCGGGCGCAGGTGGCGCGCCGCGTCCGCCAGGATCCGGTCGATGACCTCGCGGCCGTCCGCCCCGGCGTCCCAGCGGTCGTCCGTCCGGGTCTGGCCGGGCGCGACCGGGAGGTAGGGCGGGTTGGCGAGGATGAGGTCGAAGCGCTCGCCGTCGGCGAGCGCACCGAGCAGGTCGCCACGGCGGGCGTCCACGCGCAGCCCGTTCAGCCGCGCGTTCAGGCGGATGCTGGCGACGGCGCGGCGGCTGCGGTCGACCGCGACCACCCGGTCCGCGCCGGCGCGCGCCGCCGTCAGGGCGAGTGCCCCGGAGCCGGAGCACAGCTCCAGGACCTCGCGGCCGCGCACGTCCCCGAGCTCGGCGGCGAGCATCGCGGTGTCGCTGCGCGGCGTGTAGACGCCGGGCGGGGCGACCACGCGCAGCGAGCCGAAGCGCGAGAGCGTCACGACGCGCTCCCGGCGACGCCGGCGGCCTCGACCTGGCGCTTCCACAGCGGCGAAAGCGGCTTGGCGGCCGGCGCGGCCGGATCGAGGAAGACCTCCACCATCCCGTCCTGCTCGCGGGTCTCGTGCATCGTCAGGCATTCGGGCGCGCGCATCCGCTGCAGGCTGCCGTCGCGGACGTCCCACTCCCAGGTGTGCGCGCGGCACCGGAGCACCGCGCCGTCCAGGGCGCCGAGGTGCAGCGGCCACTGGCGGTGCGGGCAGGCGTCGTCGAACGCGTGCAGCTCCTCGCCGAGCCGGACCAGGCACACCGCGCGCCCGTCCACGTCGGCGGCCGTCGGCGTGCGGTCCTCCAGCTCGCCGGCGGGCAGGACGGGGTGCCAGCTCATCGGTCCGCTCCGCGCAGGGACGAGGCACCGGCGCTGAAGGCCGCGTGCAGGTGCCGGGACACGAGCGCGTGCAGGTAGCGGCCCTGCACCACGCCGCGGGCGACCTCGGCCGCCGCACCGGGCTCGCTCTCGACGACCGGCATGACGACCTCGTTGAGCGCGACGTCCGCGTGGCCCTCGTCCGCGTCGATGTGCAGCTCGTAGAAGCTCAGGACGTCCGGGTCCTCGATGCCCGCCCGCGCGTAGGCGGCCAGGTAGTTCTTCATCGAGCCGGGCGAGTCGGCCTCCACGAGGTAGATGTAGCCGTACATCCGCCGGCACAGGCGCCGGTGACGGGCGACCATCGCCTGGAAGTTGAGCCCCGCCAGGAACGGCCACGCCGTCTGGTCCAGGTAGTGGTCGTAGTCGGTGTCCAGATCGAGCTTCTCCATCAGCGTCGCGTAGACGGTGGAGTGCATCTGGTCGTGGCGGCCCCAGCCGTACTCGTCGAGGATCAGGTCGATGAGCCCCGCCTTGGCCTTCCCGCGCAGCGACGGGATCACCATGGTCCACGGGTCCGGCTCCTTCAGGAAGAACAGGGAGCGCTGGGCGACGACCTCGCGCAGCTGGTCGAGCGTCGCCTGCTCGCGGTAGTAGGCGCCCATGCTCGGCGCCGGGAAGAGGTCGCGCTCCAGGGCCAGGTCGGTCAGCCAGGCGCGCAGCGCGGCGGGGTCCTCCGGCGGGGCCTCGGGCAGCGGGGCGTTCCGGTCCAGCTGCTCCTCGAAGGCGCGCTCCAGCTCGAGTCGGACGGCCGCGATCGTCAGGTCGTGCTCGTTGTCGCGGACGGCGTCCACCGGCGACCAGGCCGCCTGTGCGCCCAGGTGGTAGAGCGTGCGGTGCGCGATGTCGAGGGCGGCGTCGTCCTCCAGGACGAAGGCCCGCCGGGCGAGTTCGCGGGCCGCGCCGACCAGCGCGGTCGCGCGGTCCGGGTAGGCGGCGAGCGTCGCGGTCAGGTCCGGGGTGGCGAGGGCATCGGCGATGACCGCGTCGAACGTCTCGACCGCCACCGGCGTCGGTGTCTGCAGGGAGGAAGCCATGCGCCTCCGGGTGCCCGGGGGGCGCGGCGGCGAATCGCCGGGGGCGGC
>JAOPZU010000082.1 GCA_025963955.1 Solirubrobacterales bacterium | reverse complement strand
GCGCGGACGCGGCGCGGCCACCTGGCCGCCTACGCGGCGCTCGTCGCCGGCCATGCGCAGCAGCGGCGTGGGGCCACGGAGACCGGTGCTGCGGGATGTGAGGGTCGAGACTTCCACGAGGCGAGAGTGCGGCGGTACGTCCTGCAACGCCCGCCGGAGGCGAAGGTTGCGCGCGGTGCGGCAGCGTGGGCCGACCGCCACCGCACCTTCGAGGCTAGCCCCCCGCCGGGCCGCCCTCACTCGATCCTCACGGAATCCTCACCGCGTGAAGGACCTGGCTCCGGCCTTGAACGCGTCGTAGCTGGGACGGGTCGAGCCGTCCGGATGCACCAGACCGGCGTCGAAGCGGTTCTGGCAGTCGGTGCCCTGCCAGTTGTAGGAGTACAGCCGGGTGATGTCCTTCCGGTACTTCCTGGCCAGCGTGAACATGTAGCTCATGCGGCTCTTGGCCCGGGACTCCGAGCACGGGGAGGACCCGCCGAAGGACACGAGCGCGCCCGTCTCCGTCAACCAGAAGTCGGTGTCCACGACGTCGGCCTTGTGGACGGCGGTGATGATCGTCCTGGTGCCGGTGGAGCGCTTGCGGTTGACGTCGGAGTAGTTGTGGATGCCGACGACCTTCGCGTACTTGCGCTTGCTCTTCGGGATCGCTGCGTAGAACTTCTTGATGTAGGTGGCGACGCCCTTCTGATCGAGCACGTCGAGCGCCACGATCGTGCAGCCGGAGCAGATCGAGCGCATCGTGACGAAGTACTGGGCGGCGCGCTTGGGCGAGCGGTAGGTCGGCTGCGAGGCGTGGTTGGCCTCGTTCCACACGCCCCACTCGCGCACGCCCTGCTTCTTGTAGCGCGAGATCAGCGACCTGACGTCCTTCTTGTACGCGGAGACGGAGGGCAGCTTCGCCTTCTTGGACGCGAAATTGTCGGTCGAGATGTGCATGAGCACCTTCACCTTCGCGGCGCGGGCGGCCTTCACGAAGGCGTCGGCGCTGGCCAGCTGGCCCTTGTTGTGGATCGCGTTCCACGGGATGAAGTAGCGCGTCTTCTTCAGCTTCAGGGCCTTGTAGGCCGGGGACGCGAACATGGTCGGACTCTGGTCCCCGATGCCGACGGCAATCTTGGTGCTCGCCGCCTGGGCGTTGCCCGTGCCGAGCAGGAGGACCCCTAGCAGGACGGCGATGAGCAGTGTTCTCAGGTGGGACATGCTCCTCGCAACCGGGCGTCCCCCGGACGGTTGCGGTCGCCCGGCCGATCCGGTGCGCACCCCGACGTCAGTCCGGAACGGCGACGGCCCGCGTGTCGCGGGCCGTCGGCGCATGTCGTGCGGGTCCCCGGCGTGGCGCCGGCGGAGCGGATCAGGCGACTGCGGCCTCGCGGGCCGCGGGCGGCGCCAGGCCGTCCAGGAGGGCCGTGGCGACCGCCTCGTTGCCCTCGAGGGAGAGGCCGCTGCGGTCCGCGTCCGGGCCCAGGGCGGCGATCCAGGCGCTCTCCGTGCCGACGATGGTGACCGGCGCGTCCGGTAGCGTCTGCTCCTGGACGGTGAGCGCACCCTTCTTGGCGCTCACGAGGTAGGTGCGGTCGTCCGCCCCGTCGCGGGCGACGACGAGCTGCGCGCTGCCCTTGAAGCCCTTCGGCGCCTCCAGCCCGGGGAACGAGCGCAGGATGGCGCCCACGTCGACGGCCTCGCCGGTCCGTGGGGTGGTCCACGTCCATTGGTAGCCCCAGCGCGCGAGCGCCCCGATGACGGGCAGCAGGTCGCGGGCCCGCTCGGTCAGCTCGTAGTCCACGCGCGGCGGGACCTCGCGGTACCGCTGCCGGGTCAGCAGACCGTCGGCGACCATCCGGTTGAGGCGGGAGCGCAGCTGCTCCGTCGAGATGCCGGGCAGGGTGCGCTGCAGCTCGACGAAGCGGCGCGGGCCTCCGACGAGGTCTCGGACGATGAGCAACGTCCACTTGTCGCCCACGAGATCGAGGGCCCGCGCATCGGGCGCCCACTGGTCGTACGGGTGACGCTTCGGAGGGGGTGGGGCGGGGATGACGGGCTCCTTGAGAATCTCGATGGTGCAGCGACTTCGCGATCTACAGTACCGGGGTCCGTTGCCCCGGAAGCCGCCAGCCAGGGCCGTCGGAAGCGAAAACTGGCCAACGGGCCAATCATTATCCGCGGCAATTTGTCGCACGCCGAGCGCGCAACGGTTTCGCTTCTGACACGTGCGCGAGACTGCGGCTCCGGCGGGGTGGACAGGAGAACATGCCCGTGTCCTCGGCGCCGCCATGCGTCCGGCGCCAGGTGCCCGCCGACGGCGAGTCGTGGACGGCGCCTCCGGTGACCGTCATCATCCGTGGATGCTTGCGGGCCCCATGCGGTGGCTGTACGCGAAGCTCGGACGACGGTACGTCCGGGTCGTGCTGTGGATCCAGATGCAGGCCGCGCATCTGGTCGTCGCGGGCGGATCAGGCCTGTTCGGGCTGTTCATCCGCGCCGACGCCAGCGAGTTCCTGGAGCTGTTCGCCGCGGCGCAGGCGTTCGTCCTCCTCGACAATCTCGTCTCCTGCCGGGTGGTCAGCCGGCTTCTGCGCCCGGCCGACCCGTACCTGCGCGGGGATCGCTCGCCCGCCGCGGCGTCTGCCGCCTGGCACGCGCTGGCCGGCCTGCCGCTGAGCTTCGTCCGCCGGCGGTGGCTGCAGCCGATCCTGTTCGCCGTGCTGCCGTTGTCGGCGTTCGCCACCTGGCGGTTGGACCAGCCGTGGTTCCCGGCGCTGCCCGCGGTCGCCGCGGCGTCGGTGGTCGTCCTGCTCTACGGCTCGCTGCTGCGGTTCTTTGCGATGGAGATCATCACCCGGCCGGTGCTGGAGGCCGTCGCGCGGGACGTGGGGGACGACGTCGAGCCCGGGCGGGCGTCCGTGTCGCTGCGCACGCGGCTGCTCGTCGCGCTCCCGGCGATCAACATCATCGGCGGGGTCGTCGTCTCCGCGATCTCGGCCGGGGGCGAGCGGTCGCTGGCCGACCTCGGCTTCGGCGTGGCGGTCGCGATCGGCGTCGCCTTCACGATCTCGCTCGAGTTGACGCTGCTGCTGGCGGGCTCGATCCTCGGGCCGCTGCGCGAGCTGCGCCGGGGGACGGACGTGGTCGCCGCCGGTGACTTCACGGTCCGCGTCTCGGTCCTGAGCGGGGACGAGACCGGCCGCCTCGCCGCGTCCTTCAACCAGATGGTCGCCGGGCTGCAGGAGCGCGAGGTCCTCCACGAGGCGTTCGGCGCGTACGTCGATCCGCGGCTGGCCGAGCGCGTCCTGGCCGAGGGGACGGAGCTCGACGGGGAGGAGGTCGAGGTGACCGTCGCCTTCGTCGACATCCGCGACTTCACCGCGTTCGCCGAGCGCGCCAGCGCCGCTGAGGTGGTGCGGCAGTTGAACGACTTCTACGACGTCGTGGTCCCGGTCATCGTGCGCCACGGCGGCCACGCGAACAAGTTCGTGGGGGACGGGCTGCTCGCCGTCTTCGGCGCGCCCGACCATCTGCCGGACCACGCGGACCGCGCGCTCGCGGCCGCCCTGGAGATGGTCGAGCGCGTGCACGGGCGGTTCGGCGACGGGCTGCGCATCGGCGTCGGGGTCAACTCCGGGCCGGTCGTCGCCGGGACGATCGGCGGCGGCGGCCGCGTCGAGTTCACCGTGATCGGCGATCCGGTGAACACGGCCTCGCGGGTGGAGGCGGTGACGCGGGTGACCGGCGACGACGTCCTGCTGACCGAGGCGACCCGCTGCCTGCTCGTGCGTGATCACGGGCCGCTCGTGGAGCGGCCGACGGTGACGCTCAAGGGCAAGACCGAACGCGTGCGGCTGCACGCGGCGCTGCCGGGCGGCCCTGCACCCGCCGTGCCGGAGCCCAGGCCGCAGGCGGCCGCGCCCGCGGAATAACCTCCCCCGGCGATGCCGCACGAGACCCGCCTCACCATCCCCCTGCGCTGGCGGGACATGGACATGCTCGGCCACCTCAACCAGGCCGTCTACCACGAGCTCCTGGAGGAGGCGCGGACCGCCTGCCTCGTCGAGCTCGATCTGCTCAGCCGCTCGTTCGCCACCTACGTCGTGGTGCGGGTGGAGCTGGACTACCGGCACGAGGTGCGCAAGGCGGACGGTACGGTCGACGTCGTCGTCCGGGTCGGTCGGGTGGGGAACCGGTCCTTCACGCTCGAGCACGAGCTGTCGCTGCCGGACGGCACGCTCGCGGCCTCGGGGGTCACCGTCCTGGCCGGCTGGGACATGCAGGCCCGGGGGGCCCGGGTCCTGGACGAGCACGAGCGGGCGGCCCTGGCCGCCTGAGTTCCAGCGCGCGCACCGGTCGGTGGAGTAGGCGCACGCGACGGTCGCTCCTCGCCGCCGCGCTGCCGCGCCACCGCGCTGCTCCGGGCGGCCGCCACGCACGCGCTTCCGCGCCAGGGAGCTGAACTCGTTTCAGGTAAGGTCGCGGCCAGATGAGCGACCAGGCCCTCACCCGCCGCGGCGAAGCGACGCGCGCGCGCCTGCTGGAGGCGGCCGTCGAGGAGCTGATCGAGCGCGACGGCGCGCTCGAGGTCGCGTCGGTCGCCGCCCGTGCGGACGTGTCCGTCGGGCTGCTCTACCGCTACTTCGGCTCCAAGGCGGGCCTCGTGGCGACAGTCGTCGCGGACTTCTACGACCGCTCGCTGAAGGAGATCGCCGAGGGGGACGACCGCGCGCTGGACTGGGCGGCACGCGAGCGCGGCCGTACGGAGCGCTCGGTGGCCTTCTACTACCGCGAGCCGCTGGCGCCGATCGTCCTGACGCTGCTCGCGCGCGAGGGAGAGGTGGCCGCCGTCGAGGCGCGCTTCATCGCCAAGCTCGTCGACGACGCCGCGCGCAGCGTGCAGCGCGGCCAGCGGCACGGCGAGCTGCCCGAATCGCTCGACGCGCGGATGGTCGGAGCGATGCTCATCGGCGCCTTCCGCGTCGCCATCGCCGAGGCGCTCACGCGCAAGCGACGCCCGCCGCAGTCCGCGCTGACGGAGGAGATGTGGCACTTCGTCGTGGCGGGCGCCCGCTTCGGGGAGCGCGAGCGCGACGACGAGGCCGAGGACGCGCGGCCGCGCGGATGAGCGCTTAAACGTCGGAAGCCGCCCGAGGGCGGCTTCCAAACTTGGCCCCGTCAGGACGGGCAGGGGTACGTGCCATGCAGGGCCGATGAGGTGTCCGGGCGGCGGGAGGCGCCGAGGTTAAGCGGCTACGCCCGGACTATGTGTGCCGTTCGGGGCGGAGGGAGCCTTTCGGCCCCGCACCGTCCTTCCCGACGTGACGGAGTATCAGGCCAAACAGTTGCACGTGCAATCGAACAGGCGTCCAGGACCAACCGGAGAAGTGGTGAGGGCGCGCGGCGCGGTCGAGCCGCGCGCGATCGGCCCGTGGTCCGGGGTCCTCAGGCTGCCCCGGCCAGGCGCAGCGCGGCGCCGCGCAGGATGTCGTGCTCGGAGACCTCTACTTGGTCGAGCCCGAGGAGCCGCATCGCCTCGACGAGCATGATCACCCCCGGCACGATCGTCGGCGCGCGGTCGGGGTGCAGCCCGGGAACGCGGGTGCGCTCCTCGTCGCTCATGAGCGCCAGCCGGGCCAGCAGCTCCTCGCAGGCCGCGAGCGGCAGGCGGTAGCCGTGGACGCGCTCGGGGTCGTACGGCTCGAGCTCCTCGAGCATCGCGGCGCACGACGTGGCGGTGCCCGCGACGGCGACGCCGGCCGCGACGTTCGCACGGACCGCCGGCGGGACCGCGGACGCGAAGACGGCGCGCACGTCCTCCGCGACGGCGATGAGCTCGTCCCCCGCGGGCGGGTCGTGGTGGATGTGGCGCTCCGACTGGCGCACGACGCCCGCCTGGGTCGAGACGTGGAAGGCCACGGCGCCGCGCGCGCCGACGACGAACTCGGTCGATCCGCCGCCGATGTCCACGACCGCCACGGGGGCGGGCGCCTCGTCCCGGCGGGAGGCGGTCGCCCCGAGGAACGTGAGCTGGGCCTCCTCGTCGCCGGTGATCGTGCGGGCGTCGAGGCCGAAGTCCTCCCGCACGCGCGAAGTGAACCGTGCGCCGTTGGCGGCGTCCCGCACCGCGCTGGTCAGGACGGCGATCGTGGCGGCGCCGGCGTCGTGGGCGTCGATGGCCTGGCGATACCCCCGCAGGGCGACGAAGACGCGATCCATCGCCTCCGGGGCCAGGGCACCCGCGCCGTCGACGCCCTGACCGAGGCGGGTCACGGTGGAGCGGCGCTCGAGCTCCGTGATGGCGCCGTCCGGGGCGACGTCGGCCACGAGCAGCCGCGTGGAGTTCGTGCCGATGTCGACGACGCTGACGCGCATGGCCCGGACGCTACGCGACGGGATGCGGCAGCGCGCGCCCGGCCAGGCCGGCGAGCACGTTCGCCACGGCGATCTCGGCCATGCGCTCGCGCGCGCCGCGGGTGGCCGAGCCGATGTGCGGGACGACGAGCAGGTTCGGCGCGCGCAGCAGCGGGTCCGCCGGCGGCAGGGGCTCGGGATCGGTGACGTCGAGCGCCGCGGCAGCGAGGTGCCCGCTCGTCAGCGCGGCGGCCAGGGCGACCTGGTCCACGACGGCGCCGCGGGCGGTGTTGACGAGGATCGCCCCGGGTCGGCAGGCCGCGAGCGCCGCCGCGTCGATCAGGTGGTGCGTCGCCGGGGTGAGCGGGACGTGGAGGCTCACGAAGGCGGCGCGGGCGAGGGCGGCGTGCAGGTCGTCCCGGCGACCGACCCGCAGCACCTCCATGTCGAAGCCGGCGGCGCGGCGGGCGACGGCCTCGCCGATCCGGCCCGCGCCGACGACGGCGAGCGTGGCGCCATGCACGTCCGCCCCGAGCCAGCCGTCCGGCACCCAGGTGGTCCAGGCGCCGGCGCGTACGTCCCGCTCCCCCTCCGCCAGGCGGCGGGCCGCGGCGAGCAACAGGGCGAAGGCGAGATCCGCGGTGGCGTCCGTGAGCACGTCGGGCGTGTTGCCGACGGCGACGCCGCGGGCGGCGCAGGCCGCGAGGTCGATGTTGTCCGTCCCGACCGCGAAGTTCGCGACCACGCGCAGACCTGGCGCCGCGCGCAGCAGGGTGGCGTCGATCTGCTCGGTGAGCGCGCAGAGGATGCCGTCCGGATCCGTGGCCGCGACGAGCGCCCGCAGCGCGGGCGGATCAAGCGGATCGGGACCGGGGTGGACGGTCACCTGGTGGCCCGCCTCGTGCAGCCGCTCGAGTGCCGCGAACGGGAGAGCGCGGGTGATCAGGACGCGGGCCATGGCCGCCGCGAGCGTACCGGCGGTGCCGCGCCTCCGGCGTCCGCACGGTGACCACGGTCGCGCCGCCCCGCTCGCGTCCTGGTGCTATCGTTCCCAGTCCGTCGCGGGGTGGAGCAGTCCGGTAGCTCGTCGGGCTCATAACCCGAAGGTCGCAGGTTCGAATCCTGCCCCCGCTACTTCGAAGCCCCCCTCTCGCCAGGGGGTTTTCGTGTTTAACCGCCCGCGTTCAGTGGAGCTCGTGGTTCCAATATGGTTCCAATTGGGGCGAGGGTGGTTGGCGTCGTCAGGCGACATAGTGGTCGTGATGGCGCGGCGCTCGTATGGAT
>JAOPZU010000040.1 GCA_025963955.1 Solirubrobacterales bacterium | reverse complement strand
GCGCGCGTCGGTGGAGGCCGCGACGGCCGCGACGGTCGAGCGCTTCGGCGGGCTGCACGTCGTCGTCGCGAACGCCGGCGTCGGCTCCTACGGGCCGTTCACCGAGCTCGATCCGGACGCGCTGGAGGACATGATCGACACGAACCTGAAGGGCGTCCTCTACACCGCCGCCGCGACTGTGCCGCACCTGGTGGCCGCGGGGGACGGGGACTTCGTCTCGCTCGCGTCGGTCGCCGGGGTCAACGCCTTCCCGGGCGAGGCGGTCTACAACGCGTCCAAGTTCGGGCAGGTCGGGTTCACGCGCGCGCTCGACCTCGAGCTGCGCGAGCACGGCGTGCGCTGCACGACCATCGCGCCCGGCGGCGTCAACACCGACTTCGCCATCGGGACCGGCCGCACCGCGGGTGACCCGATGCTCGAGGCGATGATGACCGCGGAGGACGTGGCCGAGGTCGTCCTCTTCGCGCTGACCCGTCCGCGGACCATGCGCCTGATGACGACGACGTTCCGCCCCATGAGCGAAGGATCGTGGGGGTGATGCTCCGCTGGGGGCTGCTCTCCACCGCGAAGATCAACGACGCGCTGCTGAACACCACCTCACCCGTCTCCGACCGCTTCGTCGCGGTCGGGTCGCGATCGGCGGAGAAGGCGCAGGCGTACGCGCAGGCGAAGGGCATCCCGCGGGCCCACGGCTCCTACGAGGCGCTGCTCGCCGATCCCGACGTGGACGCCGTCTACGTGTCGCTGCCCAACGGCATGCACACGCCGTGGGCGATCCGCGCGCTGGAAGCCGGCAAGCACGTCCTCGTCGAGAAGCCGTTCGACCGCGACCCGGTCGCGGTCGGCCTGGCCTACGACCTGGCGGAGGCGCGGGGCCTCGTCCTCGCGGAGGCGTTCATGTGGCGCCATCACCCGCAGGTCGACCGTGCGGTCTCGCTGCTCCGGGACGGGGCGATCGGGGACGTCCGGCTGCTGAAGGCGTCGTTCTCGTTCGTGCTCAGCGACCCGGGGAACGTGCGCTTCGAGACCGCCCTGGACGGCGGCGCCCTGATGGACGTCGGGTGCTACTGCCTGAGCGGGCTGCGGACGCTCGCGGGCGCCGAGCCCGTCCGCGTCCACGCCGAGCGCGTCGACGGAGCAGGCGGCGTCGACGTCCGGCTGGCCGCGACCCTGCGCTTTCCCGGCGACGTGCTCGCCACGATGGACTGCGGCTTCGACCTCGCCCCACGGGCCGAGCTGGAGGCCGTCGGCGACGGCGGCACGCTCAGGCTCACCGACCCGTGGCACGGCACCGACCCGGTCATCGAGCTGCGCCGCGCCGGCGGGCCTGAGGCCCGCAAGGCCGAGGGCGAGGCGGAGCTCATCCGCGTCGACGCCCCCGACAAGTACCTGCTCGAGGTCGAGGACCTCGAGGCCGCCGTCCGCGGCGAGAGGACCCCCCGCCTCGGCCGCGCGGACGCGGTCGCCCAGGCCACCGCCATCGCCGCGCTCTACCGCGCGGCCGACGTCCACCCCATCCCGGAGAAGACCCCATGAGCAGCGAACCCCGCCTGAAGACGAGCCTCGGCATCTGGGCCCTCGGCTCGATGGTCACCCGCTTCGTCCCCCTCGGCTACCAGCCGGACAAGGTCGACGAGACGACCGCCGAGAAGGTCGCCCGCGCGGTTGCCGGGCTCGGGGACCTGATGGACGACTACGAGTTCCACTACCCCGGGGAGATCAACCGGGACAACCTGGCGGACATCCGCGAGGCCCTCGACGGCCACGGCATCTACGCCGTCTGCTCGGGCCTGCACACCGACCCGGCGTTCGGCAAGGGCGGGCTCTCCTCCCCCGATCCGGACACGCGCGCGGCGGCACTGGCCATCACCCTGGAGGCGGCGGAGTTCGCCGGTGAGATCGGCGCGCACTTCATCGTCTGGCCCGGCATCGAGGGCTACAACTACCCGTTCCAGACCGACTACGCGGGGGACTGGGAGCGCTTCATCGACGGCGTCGGGCAGGCGGCGCAGGTCATGGCCAAGCACGACCGCAAGCTCTTCCTGGAGCACAAGAACTCCGAGCCGGCGATGAAGATCCTCATGCGCAACATCGGCATGTGCCTGCACGTCATCCACACGCTGCGCACCCGCGGGATCGACAACATCCAGGTCAACATGGACTGGCAGCACCTGATCATGAACGGCGAGCACCTGCCCGAATACGCGGCGATGCTGAACGCGCAGGGGCTGCTCGGCCACCAGCACGCGAACTCGGGCTGGGGGACTTTCGACGACGACAACATGGTGGGCGCGACGGCCTTCATGGAGACGATCGAGCTGGCGCTGGAGCTGCGCCGCGCGGGCTACGGCTCGGGCGGCGAGCGCCTCGGCTTCGACCTCTACCCGTACACGGAGGACCAGGTCGCCGCGGTCCGGCGCTCGGTCCTGCAGTGGCGGTTCATCGACTCCGTCGCCGCCCGCATCGACGAGGAGAAGCTCCGGGACATCCAGACGCGCAAGGACGCGGTCGCCGCCTACGAGCTCGTGTACGAGGCGCTCGGCGCCGGCGTCCCGACGGCGTAGGGCGCCGCGCACGGATGCCGCGCCTCATCGGGCTGGACGTCGGGACCTCGTCGGTCAAGGGCATCGCGATCGACGAGGCCGGGACGGTCCTGCGGATCGCCGAGCGCGGCTACCCGCTGTCCACGCCGCATCCCGGCTGGGCGGAGCAGGACCCGGAGGACTGGGTCCGCGCCGCGGTCGCCGTGCTGGAGGAGCTGGACGGGGACCAGGCGGACGGCATCGGGCTGGCCGGCCAGATGCACGGGCTCGTCGCGCTGGACGAGGACGACCGGCCGCTGCGCCCCGCCATCCTGTGGAACGACGGGCGTACCCAGGCGCAGTGCGACGAGATCGAGGCGCTGGTCGGCCGCGACCGCCTGCTGTCGCTGACGGGGAACCGGGCGCTGGCCGGCTTCACCGCGCCCAAGCTGCTGTGGCTGCGCGAGCACGAGCCGGAGGTCTACGCGCGGATCCGCCACGTGCTGCTGCCGAAGGACTACGTGCGGCTGCGGCTGTGCGGGGAGCTCGCCACCGACGTCAGCGACGCGTCAGGGACGCTGCTCTTCGACGTCGCCGCGCGCGAGTGGAGCGCGGAGCTCGTCGCGACGCTGGGGATCGACCCGTCGTGGTTGCCGGTGGCGCTGGAGTCCGTCGCCGTGAGCGGGCGGACGCCCGCGGGTGTCCCCGTGGCCGCCGGCGCGGGGGACCAGGCGGCGGGCGCCCTGGGCGTCGGCGTGGTGCGCGAGACGGGGGTGGGTGGGGGCGTCTCGGTCGTCCTCGGGACCTCCGGCGTCGTCTTCGCCGCGCGTGACGCGTACGCGTGCGATCCCGACGGCGCCGTCCACGCGTTCTGCCACGCCGTTCCCGACGCGTGGCACGTGATGGGCGTGATGCTCTCGGCGGCCGGGTCGCTGGCCTGGTTGCAGACGGTTGCGGCGCCGGGCGTGTCGAACGACGCGCAGCTGGCGGAGGCAGCAGCGTGGGATCCCGGCGCGGAGGGACTGCTGTTCGCGCCGTACCTCGCGGGGGAGCGGACGCCCCACGCGGACCCCGCGGCGCGCGGGATGTTCGCCGGGCTGACGCTCCGCCACGACCGGGGTGCACTCGTGCGCGCGGTGGTGGAGGGCGTCGCCTTCGCCCTCGCGGACGGTCTGGACCGGGTCGCGGCGCTGGGCGCGCGGCCGACGGTGGCGCGGGTGTCCGGGGGAGGGGCCCGGTCGCGGCTGTGGCTGCAGATCGTGGCGTCCGTGCTCGACCTGACGCTGGAGCGCACCGCGGTGGACGAGGGGGCGGCCTACGGCGCCGCGCTGCTGGGCGGCGTCGCCGGCGGTGTCTACCCCTCCGCGGAAGCGGCCGCCACGGCCTGCGTGGTCGTTGCGGACACGGTGTCGGCGCCGCCCGGATGGACCGCGCGGTACGCGGCGCTGAGGCCCGGCTTCAGCGCGCTGTACGAAGCCGACCGGGCGTTGCGCGGCTGACCGGCCGCCAAGCCCGTCGCGGGTCGCGCGTCCGCCCGCCACGCCCGCCCCTCAAGAGCCCGCCGCCAGGCGCCGACACAGAACCGACATGCTCGACGTCGACGCCGCACTCCGCTACCTGGTCGCCGAAGGTGGCTCCGACCTGCACCTGAAGGTGCCCTCGCCGCCGCTGATCCGGATCGACGGCGGCCTGCGGCCGATCGCCGGGCTGCCGGTCCTCGAGCCGGCCGACACCGAGGAGACGGTCCGGACGCTGCTGCCCGACGAGGGCCGCCTGAAGGAATGGCACGAGAACGGCGAGATCGACTTCTCCTACGCCATCCCTGGCGTGGCGCGGTTCCGCATCAACGCCTTCCGCCAGCGCGGCGCGGCGTCGCTCGTGTGCCGCGCGATCCCGGTCTCCATCCGGACGATCGACGAGCTGATGCTGCCCCCCGTCATCCGCGAGCTCGCGGAGGAGGAGCGCGGGATCATCCTGCTGACCGGGACGACCGGCTCGGGCAAGTCGACGACGCTCGCGGCGATGATCGACCACATCAACACCACCATGGCCAAGCACGTGGTGACGATCGAGGACCCGATCGAGTTCCTGCACCAGGACAAGCGCTCGGCGATCAACCAGCGCGAGATCGGCCAGGACACCGCGTCCTTCAAGCAGGCGCTGCGCCGGGTGCTGCGCCAGGACCCCGACGTCATCCTCATCGGCGAGATGCGCGACGAGGAGACGGTCCACACCGCCCTCAGTGCCGCGGAGACCGGGCACCTCGTCTTCTCCACCGTCCACACGGTGGACGCCGCCGAGACCGTCAACCGCCTGATCGACTTCTTCCCGCCGCACATGCACCAGCAGGTCCGCGCGATGCTCGCCGGGACGCTGAAGGGCGCGATCTCCCAGCGCCTGGTCAAGAACGCCAGCGGCCACGGCCGGGTCGCCGTCTGCGAGGTCCTGCGGATGACGGGCCGCGTCCGCGACATGATCATGGACCCCCAGCAGACCGGGAAGCTCAACGAGGTCATCTCCGAAGGCGAGTACTACGGGATGCAGACCTTCGACCAGGCACTCTTCGGCCACCTGAAGGCCGGCCGGATCACGATGGACGAGGCGCTCGCCGCATCCAGCAGCCCGCACGACTTCAAGCTGCTCGTCGGGGCCGACGGTCGTCGCGGCACGACGATGGACGACCTGGCGCAGGCGGAGACCCAGCGGGCGGAGACAGTGGGGTCCGCGGCGGCCGCGGCGCTGCGGTAGACGCCCACCGGTCCGGGCGGAGACGGTGGGGTCCGCGGCGGCCGCGGCGCTGCGGTAGACGCCCAGCCCACCCAACACTTCACTTGGTAAAGTGAAGCCATGGCCGTTGATGAGAGTTGCCCCGTCTGTCGTACCGCGGAGATCGTCTGCGGCAAGTGGACGCTGCTGCTCATCCGGGACCTCGCCGACGGTCAGTCGCGGTTCTGCGAGCTGGAGCGCTCGCTGAACGGCATCAGCCCGCGGACCCTCTCGCTGCGCCTGCGCGCGCTGGAGGAAGAGGGCATCGTGGCCCGCCAGACCTACGCCGAGGTCCCGCCGCGCGTCGAGTACGCCCTCACCGCGAAGGGCGAGGCGCTGCTCCCCATCGTCGACAGCATGCGCAGCTACGGCGAGCGCTGGCTCGCCCTCGAATGCGGTGGCGACGGCGAGGCGGACCTCGCGTCCGCCCCCGTCGCGGTCGCCTGACTCGGCCGCCGCGCCGAGGGCGGCCCGGACGCGCCGAGCCCTCACCGGCGCGCTCGCGAGCGTCGCGGCACCACGACGCGGCGCGCAGAGCTGGCGCCGATGTGCGTGGGAGGCCCGTTGCACCGGGCAGGGGCCGCAACCCTGG
>JAOPZU010000021.1 GCA_025963955.1 Solirubrobacterales bacterium | reverse complement strand
GGCGGGCCGCCGGCCGTAGCGCGCCGGGCGTCCGCCGCGTCGCTCCGCCGGACCGCGAGCCCTAGAAGCGGTGCGCCCGCTCCGCCGCGTGGCGGGCGACGCCGACCTCGCACAGCCGCGTCAGCAGCGCCGGGTACTCCAGCCCCGACGCGGCCCACAGCTTGCCGTACACGCTCGTGCGGGTCTGGCCCGGCATCGTGTTCAGCTCGTTGAGCAGGACGAGCTCGCCGTGGACGAAGAAGTCGGCGCGGGCCAGGCCGCTGCACCCCGCCGCCGAGAACGCCCGCGCCGCGAGCTCCTTCACCCGGGCGGCGGCCGTCGGCGAGATACGCGCCGGGACGACGAGCTCCATCCCTCCCGGGGTGTACTTGGCCGCGTAGTCGTACCACTCGCTCTGGATGACGATCTCGCCGGCCACGGAGACCTCGGGCGCCGCCGTCGGCCCCAGCACGGAGCACTCCACCTCCAGCGCGCCCTCCGGCGCGCTCGCCTCGACGATGACGCGGCTGTCGTGCGCGAAGGCGACCTCGAGCGCGGCCTCCAGCTCGTCGGCGGCCTTGACCTTCACGATGCCCACCGACGACCCGAGCCGCGCCGGCTTGACCCAGCACGGCAGGCCGAGGCCGCCGACGTCGATCGCGGCGCGATCGTGCGCGAGGGCCGGGGCGTAGCCGACCTGCTCCAGGCCCGCCTGCGCCATGAGGTCCTTGAACACGAGCTTGTCCATGCAGGCCGCGCTGGCAAGCACGCCCGACCCGACGTACGCCACGTCGAGCAGCTCGAGCAGGCCCTGCACCGTCCCGTCCTCCCCGAACGGCCCGTGGAGGACGGGGAAGACCACGTCCGCCCCGAGGAGCCCGCGGCCGGCCTGCAGCGTCAGCTCGGTCCCGCCCGACCACCACGTCCCGTCCCGGTGCAGCTGCACGTCCAGCACCTCGTGCCCGGCCTCGGCCAGCCCGCCGCGCACGGCGGCGGCGCTGTCGAGGGAGACGTCGTGCTCGGAGGACCGCCCGCCGGCGAGGACCGCGATCCTCACGGGGTGGTCGGCGTCGTCGGCGTCGTCGGAGCCGTGGGGGTGGTCGGCGTCGTCGGATCCGGCTCCGGGTTGAGGTTCGGGTCGAAGGAGCCGATCGTGATCGTCACCGTCTGGCCCGGCTTCAGCTTCTTCGGCGCGGCCGGGCTCTGGGCGAGCACCTTGCCGTCGTCGTCCGGCGTGGTCACCGGCTGCTGCTCCTGCACGACCTTGAAGCCCGCGCCCGAGAGCTCGGACACTGCCTCGTCGTCGGTCTTGCCCGTGACGTCCGGGACCTCCTTGGTCTCTGGCGCCTTCGCGACCGTGAGGGTCACCGTCGCGCCCTTGCTGAGCATGGTCCCGCCGGCGACGTCCTGCGCGAGGACCGTTCCCGGGTCCTTGTCCGCCGCCTCCTGCTCGGTCACGTCGGCCTTCAGCCCGGCGCCCGTCAGCGCCGTCTCGGCCTCGTCCTGGGTCTTGCCGACCACGGACGGGACGGCGACCTTGGACGGCCCGAGTGAGACGACGGAGATGACCTCCTGCCCCCGCGTCAGCGGCACGCCCGCCGCGGGGATCGTCTGGATGACGTGGTCCTTGCGGATCACGTCGTCGTTCTGCTCGCGTTCGGTCACCTTGAAGCCCGCGGCGCGCAGCTTCTTGAAGGCCGCGCGGCGGCCCAGGTTCTGCACGTCGGGCACGCGCCCCTCCCCCGGACCGCTGCTGATCGTGAGCGTCACGGTCGAGCCGTCGTCGGCCTTGCTGCCGCCCTCGGGCGACTGGCCGATCACCGTGCCCGCAGGCTGGTTGTCCTGCCGGGGCGTCGTGTCGGTGGAGAAGCCGGCGTCGCGCAGCGTCCGCTCGGCCGTCGCCTGGTCGGTCCCGAGGACCGACGGGACGCTCTTCTGCTTCCCCCCGAGCAGCAGCAGCCCGCCCACGACGAGCAGCGCGATGACGAGCGCAGCCACGAGCGCGGCGAGCCAGCGACGGTCACGCCGATCCTCCTCGACGAGCAGCGGCGGGGACGTCGGCGGGATCGTCGCCTGCGGCCCGGCCGGGAGGCCGTAGAGCGCGGCCAGCTCGTAGCTCGAGGTCCCGCCGCCGGACGGGATGGTGGCGCCGGTCGCCAGCGGCACGGCGCCGCCCGGGACGTAGGCGGTCGCGGCGGTGGCGTCGGTCGCCAGCCCGTTGCGCGCGGCCTCGAGCTCCGCGATGAACGCCTCGGCGTCCGCCGGGCGGTCGGCCGGGCTCTTCGCGAGCGCGCGCAGCACCGCGCGCTCGAGCGCCGGGGTGATGGCCGGGTTCAGCTGCGACGGCGGGACGGGCGCGGCGCTGACCTGCTTCAGCGCGATCGAGACGGCGCTGTCGCCCTCGAACGGCACCTTCCCCGTCAGCAGCTCGTAGAGCATGATGCCGACCGAGTAGAGGTCGCTGCGGGCGTCGACGGGCTGGCCCTGGGCCTGCTCGGGGGACAGGTACTGCGCGGTCCCCATGATCGACCCGGTCTGGGTCATGTCGCTGGCGCCCGCCAGCGCGATGCCGAAGTCGGTGACCTTCGCGCGGTCCTCGGCGTCGACGATGACGTTGTGCGGCTTGAGGTCGCGGTGGATGATCCCGCGCTTGTGGGCGAAGCGCGCCGCGCGCAGGACCTGCTCGACGAGGTCGACCGCGCGGGCCGGGGCCAGCGGCGCCTCGTCGATGACGATCTGCTTGAGGGTGCGCCCCTCCAGGTACTCCATCGCGATGTACTGCAGCCCGTCCTCGTCCCCGCGGTCGTAGACGCCGACGACGTTCGGGTGCTGCAGGCCGGCCGCCGAGGAGGCCTCGCGCCGGAAGCGCTCGACGAAGTCCGGGTCCTCGCCGAAGCGGGCGTACATCATCTTTAGCGCGACCTTGCGCCCGAGCTGGAGGTCCTCGGCGCAGTACACGTCGGCCATGCCGCCGGACCCCAGGCGGTTCAGGACGCGGTAGCGGCCGTCGACGATGGTGCCTTCTACGGGGCGGCCGGTCATTGGCTCAGGGCTTCTTCTCGTTCAACAGGGTCTGGATGAGCTGCTTGGCGATCGGCGCGACGACGTCCCCGCCGAAGCCGACCACGTCGTTGACCGTGACGGCGATCGCGATCTTCGGGTCGGCCGCGGGCGCGAAGGCGATGAACCAGAGCTTGTTCTTGGTGCCGGTGCCGGTCGCGGTCTCGGCGGTGCCGGTCTTGCCGGCGACCTGGACGCCGGGGATCTGCGCCTGGGTCCCCGTGCCCCGCTGGACGACGGCCACCATCGCCTGGGTGACCTCGGCCGCCGTCTGCTCGGACATGACCTTCGCCTGGAGCGCGGGATCGATGGTCTTCGTCGTCCGCCCGTCCCGGTCGACCAGGCGCGCGCCGATGTGCGGCTTCATCAACCGGCCCCGGTTCGCGACGGCGGCGGCGACCTGCGCCATCTGCAGCGCGGGGACCTGGAGCTGGTCCTGCCCGATCCCGAGGCGGCCGATGTCGACCTTGTCGCTCGTCGGCTTGAGCAGCTGCCCCCGGTCGCCGTAGACGCCCGCGGCGGACATCGCGTCCTTGGGGTAGTCCAGCTGCGGCTTCTTGTCGAAGCCGAAGCGCTCCATGTACTTGCGCATCGTCTGCTTGCCGAGCTTCTCGGCGACCTGCGCGAACACGGTGTTGACGGACTTCGCGAGCGCCGTGGTGAGGTCGATCGCAGGGAAGTCCTCGTCGAAGTCGTTGCGCAGCGGGACGCCGGAGATCTTGGCGTTGTTCCTGCCGTCGACCGGGGTGTCCAGCCGGTACTTGCCGGAGTCGAGGGCCGCCGTGAGCGTGACGACCTTCATCGTGGAGCCGGGCGCGTAGCCGAACTGCAGCGCCCGGTTGACGAGCGGCTTGCGCTGGTTGTCCTTGTTCAGCCGCGCGAGGGCGCCGGGCTGCCGGATCGCGTTCGGGTCGAAGCCTGGGACCGAGGCCATGATGCGCACCGCGCCCGTCTGCGGGTCGAGGGCGACGGCCGCACCCCCCGCGACCGGGGACGCGGCGGCGATCAGCTGCTCGGCCTGGCGCTGCGCGGCCGGGACGAGCGTCGTCTGCAGGTTGTCGCCGCCCTGGTCCTTGCCCGTCAGCCCGCCGAGCAGCGAGTCCACGTCACTGACCTTCCCCGCGAGGTCCTCCTGGTAGTAGCGCTCCACGCCCGTCTGCCCGAGTGACGTGTACGAGTAGCCGATCGGGTGGCCGAAGAGGTCGCCCTGCGGGTAGCGCCGCGAGTAGATGCCCTCGTTGTTCTTCACCGACCGCGCGATGACGGAGTTGTCAGCGGCGCGGATGACGCCGCGCCGGACCTTCAGCCCGCGCAGCAACGCTCGCTCGTTCTGTCCGCCGTGGTCGGTCCGCAGCGAGTTCGCGTCGACCACCGTCCACCAGGACGTCGCGCCGACGAGCACGGCGAACATCAGCATCGTCACGAGGAAGACACGGGTGATGGGCTTGTTCACGCCTCTCTCCGCGCGCGATTGGAGACCAGGAGCAGCAGCGCCAGCAGGACGAAGTTCGCCAGCACGGACGAGCCGCCGTAGGAGACGAACGGCAGCGTCACGCCCGTCAGCGGGATCACCTTCGTGACCCCGCCGACGATGACGAAGACCTGGAGCGCGAAGACCGTCGTCAGCCCGGCCGCCAGCAGCTTGGAGAACGAGTCCCGCGCGAGCATCGCGATCTTGAAGCCGCGCTGGACCACCAGCAGGTAGACGCACAACAGGCCGGCCGCCCCGATGAGCCCGAGCTCGTTGACGATGACCGCGTAGATGAAGTCGGTGTGCGGGGCGGGCAGCAGCGTGCACAGCTGCGCCGTGGCGCCGCACTGGCCCTTCGGCAGCTCGAGCACCGCGCCGCCGAAGCCCTTGCCGAAGATCCCGCCGTCGCCCTGCGCGAAGAGCCCCTGCGCCAGCTGATAGCTGCCGCCGACCCCGTTGGACGGACGGAAGTTGGACTCCAGGAACGGCCGGTGCCACGCCTCGATGCGGTCGGAGATGTGGCCGATGTGGCCCGCGACCAGGTAGGCCCCGCCGAAGAACAGCAGCAGCCCGATGACCACGAACGACAGCCGGTCGGTCGCGATGTAGACCATCGCCAGGAAGGCGCCGAAGAACATCACCGAGGACCCGATGTCCCGGATGAAGAACAGCAGGAGCATCGCCGTGCCCCAGACGAGCAGCAGCGGGCCGAAGTGCTTGAGCGGCGGGATCGTCACGCCCAGCACCCGGGTGGCGCCGAGCACGAGGACCTGCCGCGTATCGCGCAGGTAGCTCGCGAGGAAGACGACGATCGCGATCTTCGCGAACTCCGCCGGCTGGATGGAGATCGACCCGACCTTGATGGCCAGGTACGCGCCGTTGGTCGGGGAGAACAGGCGCGGGAGGACGAGCAGCCCGATCCCCGCGAGCGCGATCGTGTACCGATAGCGCTCGAGCTTGCCGTGGTCGCGGAGGACCACGATCGTCCCGGCCATGGCCACCACGCCGATGACGAACCACGTCGCCTGCTGCCGCGCGAGCTCCGCGTCGATGCGGTAGATCTCGACCAGGCCGAAGGACGCCAGCAGCGCCACGAGCGGGAACAGGTACGGGTCGGCGTCGGGGAGCGCCACGCGCAGGACCAGGTGCGCGGCGACGCAGACCCCGAGGAAGATGCCGCCGTAGGTCAGCGAGACGGCCGAGACGTCGTTCGTCCCGTTCAGGCCGCCGAGCAGGTCACCGCGCGAGAGGAAGATCGCGGCGAATCCGGCGCTGAGCAGCAGCGCGGCCGGGACGAGGGCGAAGAGCTCGCGGGTGCGTGCGCTCACGGCTCGTGTCTCACGGAGGCGGGCGAAGGAGCCCCTGGGCGAGTCCGCCCAGGGCGATGCGAGCGCTCAGCGCGAGTCATTGCCCTTGGCCTACGAGCTTGCCCTGCTCGATCTGCTGGATGAGGTCCGCCGCGTCGTCGCGCGAGCGCAGCTTGTGCGTGGTGATCGTGCCCTGCACCTTGCTGCTCAGCGTGCCCACCGGCACGCCGGAGGTGTAGTTGACGCTGTAGTGCGAGGCGCCGCCGGGCAGATCGTAGGGCATGCCGCTGTAGAGGGTGAC
>JAOPZU010000015.1 GCA_025963955.1 Solirubrobacterales bacterium | reverse complement strand
CGCGGGCCGCGCCGCCAGATGCCGGCCAGCGCCCAGCCGTCGACGACCAGCAGCCCGAGGACGCCGGCTGCGATCGCGATCGCCAGCAGCGAACCGCCCCCGGCGCCCCCTGCCCCACGGACGTTCGCGGCGGCTGCCGGGCTGACCGAGCGGTAGAGCGACGTGTCCTGGAAGTCGCGCGCGGCGACCAGCCACGCCGGCTTCTTCCTCCCGGCGTAGGTGATCAGGCCCTTGTGGTGGATCGAGTTGCGCTTGACCGCGCGCTCGACGCCGCCCACCCAGTTCGGCTTGACCGCGAACTCGCGGGCGGTCCAGTAGATCGCGCCGCCGATGAACGGCCGCTCCTCGATGATCTTCAGGACGTCCCGCAGGTACCGGGTCTGGAAGGCGTAGGTCTCCTTCTCGGTCGCGGGCCCGGAGAACGTCGACTCGGCGCCGAACTCGGTGACCTCGAGCGCCTGCGACGGGTACATCTTCCGCATCCGGTCCAGGAACGGCCCGAGGTCCTGCAGGCGCGCGACGGAGTGCTCCGCCTTGCCCTTGTACCAGCCGAAGTAGGAGTTGATGCCCAGCAGCTCGTACTGCGCGTAGGCGCGCTGGCGGGCGTAGCCGGGGTAGCTGAGCAGGTCGACGGCGGCGGGCACGGTCGGGTCCAGGGTGCGCGCGAGCGCGTGGGCCGCACCGAGGAACCGACGCGTCCCGAGGACCGTGTCCGGCACCGGGCTCAGCTCGTTCGCGACCGAGTGCGCGATGACCGACGGGTGGTTGCGAGCCTGGAGGATCGTGTTCCGGACGGTCGAGAGCGCCGCGTCGCGTCCGGCCTGCGTGCGCAGCTGAAGGTCCCGGTGGTAGATCGGGGACTGGCTCCAGACCATGATCCCGGCCGCGTCGAGCGCGTCTAGGAGTCTCGGGTTCAGCAGGTAGTGGGCGCGGGTGACGTTCGCGTGGAGGTCCTTCAGCTCCTGGACGATCGTGGCGATGTCCTGTTCGCGCAGGGCGGGTCCGCGGCCGGGGAGGTCCTCCTGGATCGAGGCGCCGCGCAGCGACAGCGTCCGGCCGTTCAGCGTCAGCATGCCGTCCCGCACGGCGACCTGCCGCAGCCCGGTGCGCCAGCGGTCGACCTGCTGGGTGACGTCGCCCGCCGTGGTGGTCACCGCCACGTCGTAGAGGTGCGGGTCCGCGGGCGACCAGAGGTGGGCCTCGGGCACCGGGATCGCGAACTGCACGCGGGTCTGCTCCCCGGGAGCCAGAGCGCGGGCGCCGTCCGCGCGGACGACCGACGTGCGGCCGTCCGTCAGGCGGACGGAGACCTGCGGCCGCTCGACGGGCGAATCCGAGCGGTTGACGAGCGTCCCGTCGAAGAGCGCCTTCGCGCTGCACGGGTTCCCGTCCGTGGCCCCGCCGGCCGGGCAGTCCACGTCGCTCATGACGCCTGCGTCCTTCAGCACGAGCGCCCCGCGCGGCACGAGCGTCACCGGGCGCGTGATGCCGCCCCAGTTCCACCAGCCCTCGCGGATCGCGCCGTCCTTGCGGTTGTCCGCCCGCACCACGAGGACGTTCCGCTGCCCGGGCTTCAGCGCGTTCCCGGCGGGCAGGTCGAACGGCACGTACGGGTCGTCGTGGCGCCCGAGCTTCACGCCGTTGAGCCACACCTGAGCGGTCCGGCGGACCTGCTCGAAGTGCACGTCGTAGGTGAAGGCCCCGTCCGCCGGCGGGGCGATGAACGTCGTGCGGTACCAGCCCGTGGTGCCGCCGAAGCTCGCCGCGGTGGGGTCGGCGGAGAAGACGCTCGGGACGACGGCCGGCTTCCAGTCGCCCTTGGCGCCGGGCTTCCAGAAGCCCTCGCCCACACCGACGTTTGCCGCGTCCGCCAGGCGCTCCCAGTTCGTGGTCAGGGGAACGGGCGACGGCACCCCGTCGTCTGCGGCGCGAGCCGCGGCGGGGCTGAGGCAGAGGACGGCCAGGACGGCCGCCAGTGTCGTCGCGAAGGGGCGGCGGGGCACGGGCAGCTCCATGATGACGCACTTGCGTCGCTCCGGCGACGCCCGGGCGTGAACCGACGGACGTGCGTGAGCGGGGTCCGGCGGACGTCCTCAGGCTGGCCAGGCGGCCAGCCGCACCGCCAGGCGCTCCATCCCGAGCTCCCGGGCGGCCTCCGCGGCGTCGGTCCAGCGGGTCGGCGTGTCGGCCGGTCGTGCGACCTCCACGGGCTGCAGCGTGGCGATGTGGCGGAAGCTGCGCAGCTCGTCGGCCTGTTCGCGCAGCGCCGTGCGGACTCGGGGCTTGAGGCTGGTGGAGTCCTGCGCGGCGTCGCGTGCGGCGAGGTCGAGGAGCGTCTCCAGGTCCCCGTGCTCGTTCAGCAGGGCGGCCGCGCCCTTGGCGCCGACGCCCTTCGCGCCGGGCAGCCCGTCCGAGGGGTCGCCGCGCAGCGCGATGAAGTCGGGCACCTGCGCGGGCTCGATGCCGTAGCGCTCGCGCACGCCCGCGACGTCGACGAGGGCCGGGCCCGCCTTGCCCCCGCCCGGGAACAGGACCTGGGTGTCCTGCGACACGCACTGGTACATGTCGCGGTCGCCGGTGAACAGCAGCGTCCGGCCGCCCGCCGCCGCCTCCACCGCCGCGTAGGCACCGAGCAGGTCGTCCGCCTCCAGGTCGTCCACGGCCCGGTGCAGCCAGCCGAAGCGCCCGAAGAAGGCCGGCGCCGCCTCCCACTGCCAGACCATCTTCTCCGGCATCTCGTCCCGGGCGGCGTGGTAGGCCGGGTAGGCGTCCTTGCGGTAGTGCGCCGCTTCGGCGCCGTTGCAGAGGACGACCGCGCGCGGGGCGTGGGCCTCCATGACCTGGAGGATGAGGTTCGCGGTCCCCAGCAGGCCGTTCACCGGGCGGCCGTCAAGGCCCTTGATCGAGGAGGGCAGCGCGAAGAAGGCCCGGTACAGCAACGACGGGGTGTCGACGACGAGCAGCGGGGCGGGGGCGGCCTTCGGGGACATTCGCACCACTTTGCCATCCTGGAACCACCGTCGCCCGTACCCCGAGAAGCCATGAGTCCCAAGATCCCCACCTCCCGCATCGGCCGCACCGCCAAGTTCGGCGGTCTCGTCGCCGGGCAGGGCGCGCGCTGGGTGGGCACGCAGACCGCCAACCGCTTCCGCACGGACGAGCGGGCCGACGAGAAGCTCGGCGAGCGGGCGATGGAGACCGCGAACGAGATCGTCGAGCAGCTCGGGCAGATGAAGGGCGCGGCCATGAAGATCGGCCAGGTCCTCTCCACGATCGACTTCGAGCTCGTGCCCGAGGGCGAGCGGGACAACTTCAAGGCGAAACTTGCGCAGCTGCGCGACGACGCGCCGAAGGTCGAGTTCTCGAAGATGCGCAAGGTGCTCGAGTCGGACCTCGGCGGTCCGATGTCGCAGATCTTCAAGGCGTTCGACGAGACCCCGATCGCCGCGGCGTCCATCGGGCAGGTCTACCGTGCGACCACGCACGACGGCCGCGAGGTCGCGGTCAAGGTCCAGTACCCCGGCGTGGCCGAGGCCGTGGAGACGGACCTGCGGAACGCGAACCTCCTGTTCCCGCTCATCAAGCGCCTCGCGCCCGGCCTGGACGTGAAGGCGATCGCCGGCGAACTGAAGGACCGCATCGGCGAGGAGCTCGACTACGAGATCGAGGCGCAGCACCAGCGCCAGGTCGCGCGGGCCTTCCGCGGGCACCCGTTCGTGAAGGTGCCGGCGGTCGACACCGCGCTGTCGACCCGGCGCGTGCTCGTCTCCGAGTTCGTCGACGGCGTCGGCTTCGCGGAGATCGCGGGCCTCCCGGACGCCGAGCGCGACCGCTACGGCGAGATCCTCTTCCGCTTCTACTTCGGCCTGCTGGAGCGCGAGCACCTCGCCTGTGGCGACCCGCACCCCGGCAACGTCATCTTCACCCCGGACGGCCGCATCTGCTTCCTCGACTTCGGGCTCATGCGCAAGGTCCCGCCGGCGTACCTGGAGGGGGAGCGCGTCATCGGTCGCGCGCTGCTGGCGGAGGACGCGGAGGGCGTGCACCGGCAGCTCGGCGTCCTCGGCTACCTGCCCGACCCGGCGGCGTTCGACGTGGACCTCGTCTACCGGCAGCTCAGCGACGCCGGAGCCTGGTACCTGACGCCGGGCTTCGTGCGGATCACGCCCGACCTCGTCCGGCAGGTCATGGAGTCCGCCGGATCGCCGCGGTCCCCGTACTTCGAGGCGATGCGCCGGCAGACCGTCCCGCCGGAGGCGCTGCTCATCCGCCGCATGGAGGGCCTGCTGTTCGCCGTCCTCGGGGAGCTGCGCGCCGGGGCCGACTGGAACGCGCTGATGCGGGAGGGGCTCTTCGGCGTGGACGACGGCGCGACCACGGAACTCGGCCGCGCGGAGGCCGAGTGGCTCGGGCAGGCGCGCCCCACCACGAGCGTCGCGGTCTGACCGGACCCGGGGCAACGCCCCGCGTAGGATCGCCGCATGCTCACCATCAACGGCATCGACGAACTGCGGACGCACGAGGGCAGGGAGCTCGGCGTCTCGGAGTGGAAGGTCATCGACCAGGCGGCGATCGACGCGTTCGCGGACGCCACCGGCGACCACCAGTTCATCCACGTAGACCCGGAGAAGGCGCAGGCCACCCCGTTCGGCGGCACGATCGCGCACGGGCTCTTCACGTTGTCGCTCGGCCCCGTCTTCAACGACGGCATCTGGACGATGACCGGCGTCGCGTTCGCCCTGAACTACGGCTACGAGAAGGTCCGCTTCCCGGCGCCGGTGCCCGTCGACTCCAAGTTGCGCATGCGCGCGACGCTCTCGGAGCTGACGGACGTCGCGGGCGGGGTCCAGCTGCGCGTGACGCAGACCTTCGAGGTCGAGGGCGGCGCGAAGCCGGTCTGCGTGGCGGAGTCGCTGGTGCGCGTCTACGCGGGTCAGTAGCCCTCGCCCGGAGGGCCGCGACTACTTCATCCGCACGTGGGGCCCGATGAGCCCCCGCGTGCGGATGCGGTAGACGCCGGGCTGCTGCACCCGCGCGGAGTAGAAGCCGCGGGCGCTCGTGCGGACGGCGGCGACGGTGCTCCAGCGGCCGCCGCCCTTCCCGCGCTGGATCCGGACGCTCGAGCGGCCGCGGCGGCCCGTGATCCGGCCGGCGATCGTGCGGACCCGGACCCGGGCGCGTCGCACCGTGCGCCGCGTGGTGGCGGCGGGCGCGGTCAGGACCTCGTCGCCACTCGTCGGCTGCGCACCCTGGCGCACGACGGCACCGAACGTCGCCCAGCCCGAGAACCGCAGCGGCTGCGCGGGGGCGAGGAACGGGACGGCGGGCACCGCCACGCTCCGGACGGTCGTCCCGCGGACGGTCCGGCGGGTGGCGGTCGTGCTGAGGACGCTGAAGCGCGCCCACGAGTCGTCGAGGCCGAAGCGTCGGCGTAGCGTCGCGCCGTCCACCTCGGTCGATCCGCGCGAGCCGACGATCCGCGCGCGCAGGACCCGCGGCGAGGCGCCGCGCTCGAGGACGACGATCCGTCGCAGCGTCCCGGGCACGAGCCCGCCGAGCTTGGCCTGCGCCTGCGCGAGCGTCAGCTCGACCCGCCAGGTGTGCCGCGGCGAGACGCCGTCGTACGGATCCTTGACCGACACGAGGTAGGGCTCCGGGGCAGCCCCGGGGAAGCCGTTCTCGACGTTCTCGGTCCGCCCGCCGGAGGTCGAGAAGAAGTAGGTGACGATCGGCGCACCCTTGTAGGTGACGACCTGCCGCGTCGTGGCCCGCACCGCGGCGTCGGTCGCCGCGGTCTCGGCCGCGACGCCGTGGTAGACCTGCGAGCGGGTGTCGGGGTACTGGGTGAAGCTGCCCGCGCCGCCCCCGGCGTTCGTCGTGATGGCGTAGGTCCGCGCCGCGACGGCCTGCGCGCGCAGCGCCTCGGCCGGCCAGCCCGACGGGCTCTCGGCGCCGACGACGCCACGGACGTAGTCCTCCAGACCGACCGCGTTCACGACGCTGAGGCCGCCGACCGCCTCCGGACGGATCGCCAGGGCACCGCGATACTCGGCGTCGGTCAGACCGTCGCCGGCGGTGCCGTGCAGCTTGACCGCGCCGGCCCCGCCACCGGCGCTGACACGGACCGCGCCCGGCGCCTTGGCGACCTTGTGGTGCTTGTCGTCGCGCACGACGACGCCGCCCGTCCCGTCGCCGGACAGCGTGTACGCGCGCGCCGGGTCGAGCTTGACGGCGCCGACGCGGTCGGCCTGGCTGACGGTGACCGACCCGCGGCCCGTCGCCAGCAGGACGCCGACCTCGGGGGCGGACGGGAGCGTCCCGAGCGTCGTGCCCGTGTAGTAGTGGCCCAGGATGTCCCGGTAGCCCACGCCGTGCTGCGCGTAGCCGTAGGCGCCGTACTGGCTCATCCCGACGCCGTGCCCGAAGCCGCGGCCCTCGATCACGAGCGTGCTCGCGGCGTGCGCCGGGGTCACGCAGACGGCACCGGTCGCACAGGCGGCGACGGCGCTCAACGTGGGGCGGAGGGGGATGCGGCGGCGGCGGGACATCACTCGTCGAACAAGCGCGAGGGTCGCACAGAGCGGTGGGCGGATGCGCCGGAGGACCGGTTCGTGCTCGCGCGCGAACAGCGCCGCCGTGTCCAGGGCGGCGTCGCGGGGCTCACCGGCGAGGCGTTCGGAGCCGCGTCTATGCTCGAAGCCATGCCCCAGTTCGAGCTCACGAGCCGTGAATCCGCCGTCGTCGAGGCCGTTCCTCACCAGCTCTTCATCGGCGGATCGTGGCGGGACGCGAGCGGCGGCTCGACGATCGTCGTGCAGGACCCCAGCACGGGCGGCGCGCTGTGCGAGGTCGCGGACGCGAGCCTCGAGGACGCTGCCGCCGCGCTGGACGCCGCCTGCGCCGCGGGCGAGGCGTGGCGGACCACGGCCCCACGCGAGCGGGGGGACGTGCTGCGCCGGGCGTACGAGCTGATCCTCGAGCGCACCGAGGACATCGCGCTGCTGATGACCCTGGAGATGGGCAAGCCGATCAAGGAGTCCAAGGCCGAGATCACCTACGCCAACAACTTCCTGCGCTGGTACTCCGAGGAGGCGGTCCGCATCAACGGCCGCTTCTCGGTAAACGAGAACGGCGCCGGCCGCGTGCTGACCATGAAGCAGGCGATCGGCCCCTGCCTCTTCATCACGCCGTGGAACTTCCCGCTCGCGATGGGCACGCGCAAGATCGGGCCGGCGATCGCGGCCGGCTGCACCATGGTCGTCAAGCCCGCCAAGCAGACGCCCCTGTGCATGCTCGCGCTCGCGCAGATCCTCGAGGAGGCCGGGCTGCCCGGCGGCGTGCTGAACGTCATCACCGCGGAGAAGTCGGGCGACACGATGGGACCGCTGATCGCCGATCCGCGGGTGCGGAAGCTGTCCTTCACCGGGTCCACCTCCGTCGGCCGGTCGCTCATCAAGCAGGCTTCCGAGCAGGTCCTGAAGGTCTCCATGGAGCTCGGCGGCAACGCGCCGTTCGTCGTCTTCGAGGACGCCGACCTCGACCAGGCGGTCGAGGGCGCCATGATCGCCAAGATGCGGAACATGGGCGAGGCGTGCACGTCCGCCAACCGCTTCCACGTCCACGAGTCCATTGCCGAGGAGTTCGCGGACAAGCTCGCGCAGCGGATGGACGCCATGGCGGTGGGGCGCGGGACCGAGGACGGCATCGACGTCGGCCCGATGATCAACGCGGACGAACGCGACAAGGTCCACGAGCTGGTCGAGGACGCGGTCGCCAAGGGTGCGCGGGTGCTCACGGGCGGCGAGAGCATCGAGGGCCCGGGCCACTTCTACCGCCCGACCGTCCTCGGCTCGGTGCCCAAGGACGCACGTGTGCTCAGCGAGGAGATCTTCGGCCCGGTCGCGCCCGTCACGACCTTCGCCACCGAGGACGAGGCGGTCGCCGCCGCCAACGACACCGAGTACGGCCTCGTCGCCTACCTGTTCACCCGCGACCTGGAGCGCGCGTTCCGCGTCGTGGAGCGCCTGGAGACCGGGATGATCGGCCTCAACCAGGGCATGGTCTCCAACGCCGGCGCGCCGTTCGGCGGCGTCAAGCAGTCCGGCTTCGGACGCGAGGGCGGGCCGGAGGGCATGGAGGAGTACCTGGAGACGAAGTACGTCGCGATGAACCTCGGCGGCTGAGACGGCCGTCCGGGGGGAGGCGCGCTCCGCATGGGGCCTCGATACCCTCGGAGGCCGATGATGCGTGGGGGAAAAGCATTGGCGGCGATGATCGCTGCCGTGGCCGTGGCGATCGCCGTGGCCCCCGGCGGCGATGTCGACCGCGCCCGGGCCGGGGACGAGGGCGTCCCCGCGGCCTCCCAGTCGATGATCCAGGCCGGCCCGCCCGGCCGCGTCGCGCTCAACGGGACGTGGGTCCTGCGCAGCGACCCGAACGCCCACGGGACGCTCAAGGGCTGGCAGACCGGCGACTTCGTCGGCTCGAACGTGACCGTCCCCAACGCGGCGAACGGGAACCGCGTCACGGGCCCGAAGCAGAAGGCCTCGTTCTTCGGGACGATCGCCTGGTACCGCACGTCGTTCACCGTTCCCGAGGGGGGCGACTACGACATCCGGATGGAGTCCGTCAACCACAAGGCGACGGTCTGGGTGGACGGCAAGACCGTCGCGCACCACAAGGGCGAGTACCTCCCGTTCGAGGCGCGGGCGACGCTCACGCCCGGGGTGCCGCACACGCTCGTCATCCGCGCGGACTACCGCGACCCCTACGAGATGAAGCGCACCGCGTGGCACCGCACGTGGTTCAACTTCGGCGGCGTCAACCGCGAGGTGACGATCCGCCGGCTCGCGGCGAGCGACATCACGACGCCGACCGTCCGCACGCGCCTGCGCCCGGACGGGCACGCGCTCGTCGACCTCAGCGTCCACGTCACCAACCGGGCGGACGCGGCGCGCGTCATCCCCGTCACCGGCACGCTGCAGCACGGGGACCAGAAGGTCGGCTTCACGTTCCCGAAGATCGTCGTCAAGCCGGGGCAGACGAACGTCCTCTCCACGACCGTCGACGTGAAGGACCCGGCGCTCTGGGCGCCGGGCTCGCCGAACCTCTACGACCTCGCCTTCCAGGCCGGGGACGAGGCGAGCTACAGCCTGAAGACCGGCCTGCGCGAGATCCGGAAGGTCGGCACGCGGATCGTCCTCAACGGGAAGCCGATCGTCCTGAGGGGCGCCTCGATCCACGAGGACGCAATGGGCCGCGGCGACGCGCTCACGCCGGCCGACATGGACGAGATCGTGCGGGAGCTGCAGGAGCTCGGGGCGAACGCGACCCGCGCGCAGCACCCGCTGAGCCCGGCGCTCATGGAGCGCTTGGACGCCGCCGGCATCATGATCTGGATGGGTGTCGGCCCGGTCGACGCGCCGGGGGCCTGGACCTCCAAGACGCCCGCGCTCGTCGCCCAGGCCAAGGACCGCGTGCGCACGACGCTCTTCCAGCTCCAGACGCACCCGTCGATCATCGCCTGGAACCTCGCCAACGAGGTCGCCGCCAACGGCCACCGCGGCGGCCAGGCGGCGTACATCGACTCGATGGCCCGCGAGCTGCACGAGCGGGATCCCGGACGCCTCGTCGCCCTCGACGTCTGGGGCATCCACCCGCCGAAGGTCGCGGGCGCGATGTACCGCAACATCGACGCGATCGGCGACACGAACTACATCGGCTGGTACGAACGGACGCTCGACCCGCGACCCGCCGTCGCCCAGGCGATCCGCGAGCACGTCGCGAACTTCGAGCGGGTCTTCGCGGACAAGATCCTCGTCATCAGCGAGTTCGGGGCGGAGGCCAACGACCTCAACGACCCCGCCGACCCGGGCGGCTTCGGCTTCCAGGCCTCGCTGCTGAAGCTCCACATCGGGATCTACAACGCGAACCCGCGCGTGGCCGGGATGCTCGTGTGGAACCTGCGCGACTTCGCGGTGACGCCGGCCTTCTACGGCGGCTCGATCCGCCGGCAGGTCCCCGACATCAGGATCGTGCGCGGCCTCAACCAGAAGGGCCTCTTCCAGTACGACGGGCGGCCCAAGCCGTCGTTGACCGTGGTGCGGGACGCGCTGGCGGCGCCGGGGCCCGCGGCGACGACGCCCTGAACCGCCGCCGATGCGCGGCCGCCTGCGGGCGGACCGCGCCGGCGTCCTGCGCACCTGCGAGCGCATGACGCGCCCGCAGGGACAGACGCTCCGGCCTTGGAGCCGGGGGCTACGCCTTCTGGTTGCCCGCGGCGATCTTCCGCAGGTCGATGGTCCTGTCGTACAGGTCAGCGTCCACGCCCTCCTCGAGGGCGACGTCGCGCAGCGGGCGACCGGTCGCGGCAGCGGTCTTCACGAGCACCGCCGCCTTGTCGTAGCCGATCGCGCCGTTGAGCGCGGTCGCGACGGCGAGCGTGTTGCCGGCCGACGCGTCCACGCCCGCCTGGTTGACGGTGATGCCGTCGACGCACTTCTCCGCGAACGCCTTGGACGTCGTCGAGAGCAGGTGGATCGACTGCAGGAGGTTGCGCGCGATGAGCGGGATGCGGACGTTCAGCTCGAACTGGCCCTGCATGCCGCCGATGGTGATCGCGGTGTCGTTGCCGATGACCTGCGCGCTGACCTGCAGCACGACCTCGGGCAGGACCGGGTTGACCTTGCCCGGCATGATCGACGAGCCCTTCTGCAGCTCGGGCAGGTAGATCTCGCCGATGCCGGCGCGCGGGCCGGAGCCCATGAGCGCGATGTCGTTGGCGATCTTCGTCAGCGAGACGGCGACGACCTTCAGCGCGCCGGAAAGCTCGACGAGCGCGTCGCGGTTCGCCTGGGCCTCGAAGCGGTCCAGCGGCGGGGCGATCTGCTTCAGCTTGGACTGCTTCTTCAGCAGCGCGATGACCTTGCCCGCGAACTTCGGATCGGTGTTCAGGCCGGTGCCCGTGGCGGTGCCGCCGAGCGGGATCTGGCCCACGTGCACGAGGGTCGCCTCCACGCGCTCGATGGCGAGCGTCAGCTGGGCGGCGTAGCCCCCGAACTCCTGGCCGAGCGTGACGGGCACGGCGTCCATGAGGTGCGTGCGGCCGGACTTCACGACGTCCTTGAACTTCACGGCCTTCTTCGCGAAAGACTTCTGCAGCTGGCGCAGCGCCGGCAGCAGCTGGTTGACCGTGTTGTCGAGTGCGGCCAGGTGCACGGCGCTCGGGAAGACGTCGTTCGACGACTGGCCGTAGTTGACGTGGTCGTTCGGGTGCGCGCCCGCGAGCGAGGCGAGGACCTCGTTCGTGTTCATGTTGGACGAGGTGCCCGAGCCGGTCTGGAAGACGTCGATCGGGAACTGGTCGTCGTAGGCGCCCGTGGCGACCTCGTCGGCGGCGGCGGCGATCTTCGCCGCCAGGTCCGCGTCGATCAGCCCGAGCTCGCCGTTGACCGTGGCCGCGGCGCCCTTGATGCGACCGAGCCAGTGGATGACGTCGATCGGCACGCGCTCGCCGCTGATCGGGAAGTTGTCGACGGCCTTCTGGGTCTCGCCGCTGTACAGGATCTTCTTGGCCATAGACCGCGGAGCCTCCCACATCGCGCGCGCGTCCTGCCGCCCGATCGGACACGGCGTGCAGCCGCTTCGCCGGCGCCGCAACTCCCCGGCCGCGGTGAGGTTCCGGGGTCATGCGTTCCCGCGTCCGTGCCCTGCTGTCCGGCGTCCTGCTCGCGGGGCTCGCCACGGCGGCGCCCGCGCACGCGGTGGTGGGCGGGAAGGACGCGGCGCCCGGCGCCTACCCGGCCGTCGCGTTCGTGGACATCGCCGGCCTCGGCGCCTGCACCGGGACCCTCATCGCGAGCGACGTCGTGCTCACGGCGGGACACTGCGGCTCTCTGACCGGCACCGTCATCGCCACGCCCATCGGCGTGCCGCCGGGGATGATCGGCGTGACCCTCGGGGCGCAGACGCCGCACGGCGCGGGCGAGCGTGTCGTGGTGAAGGCCGTGCAGATCCCGCCGAGCTACCTCAACACGCAGGGCTCCGACGTCTCGCTGCTGCGGCTCACCAAGGCCGCCGCGACCACTCCCGTCCACGTCGCCGGTCGGGGCGAGCAGGGGCTGTGGGCGCCCGGCGTGTCCGGGACGATCGTCGGCTACGGCGCGACCAAGGAGGGCGGGTCGGAGGCCGCGCAGCTGCAGGAGGCGTCCGTCCCGGTCATCGACGACGCGACCTGCGGCACCGACTACCCCGGAGCGTTCGATCCGGCCACGCAGCTGTGCGCGGGCTTCCCGCAGGGCGGCGTCGACACCTGCCAGGGGGACTCGGGCGGGCCGCTCTTCGGGCACCGTCCCGACGGCTCGCTCGTGGTCGTCGGCGCGACGAGCACCGGGGAGGGCTGCGCCCGCGCGGGCAAGCCCGGCATCTACGCCCGCGTCGCCGCCAGTCGCCTGCGGGAGTGGATCCGCTCCGTCGCCGCGGACGCCGTCGACCCGGACGTCACGGCGCCCGCCGCG
>JAOPZU010000581.1 GCA_025963955.1 Solirubrobacterales bacterium | reverse complement strand
GAGCAGGCCGGTGTCCATCGCGCCGGCGGCGACGTCCTCCTGCGCGAGCAGCTGCCGGGTGAACGCGGCGTTCGTCGCCACTCCGAGCAGCTCGAGCTCCGACAGCGCGCGGTCCAGGCGCCGCACGGCGGTCACCCGGTCCTCCCCGTAGGCGATGACCTTCGCGAGCATCGGGTCGTACTGCGTCCCGACGACGCTGCCGACGCGGACGCCGGAGTCCATCCGGACGCCGTCGCCGGAGGGCTCGCGGTAGCCCACGATCTCGCCCGTCGCCGGGAGGAAGCCGCCGGCCGGGTCCTCGGCGTAGAGGCGCGCCTCGATCGCGTGGCCGACCGGCTGCAGCGCCGCCTGGGTCAGCGTCAGCGCCTGCCCCGCCGCGACGCGCAGCTGCTGCTCGACGAGGTCCACGCCGTAGACGAGCTCCGTCACCGGATGCTCGACCTGCAGGCGCGTGTTCATCTCCAGGAAGAAGAACTCGGACGGCTGCTCGCCGGCAGCCGTCTCCGGGACGATGAACTCGACGGTCCCGGCGCCCACGTAGTCCGCGGCCCGCGCGAGGGCGACGGCGGCCTCGCCCATGCGGGCGCGCAGGGCAGCGTCGACGACGGGCGAGGGGGCCTCCTCGACGACCTTCTGGTGGCGGCGCTGGAGCGAGCACTCGCGCTCGCCGAGGTGCAGGACGGTGCCGTGGGTGTCCGCCAGCACCTGGATCTCGATGTGGCGCGGGCGCTCCAGGTAGCGCTCGACGATGACGCGGTCGTCGCCGAAGGCGTTCATCGCCTCGCGCTGCGCGGCCGCCGTCGCGTCCGACAGCTCGGCGGGGGAGCGCACGACGCGCATGCCCTTCCCGCCGCCACCGGCCACCGCCTTGACGACGACGGGGTAGATCGGATCCCCGGAGCCGTCCGGCGCGACCGCGGGCACGACCGGCACCCCCGCTCGGACGGCGGCGTCCTTCGCCGCGCCCTTGTCGCCCATCAGCTCGATGGCGCCCGTCGGCGGGCCGATCCACACGAGGCCGGCGTCGACCACGGCGCGCGCGAAGCCCGCGTTCTCGGAGAGGAAGCCGTAGCCCGGGTGCACGGCGGCGGCGCCCGCCCGGCGCGCCGCCTCCAGCACGGCCGTCTCGTCGAGGTAGGACGCGACGCGGACTGCGGTGTCGCAGGCGTCGACGTGCAGCGCCCCCGCGTCCGCGTCCGTGAAGATCGCGACGCTGCGCAGGCCGAGCGCGTGCACCGTCCGCGCGACGCGCACCGCGATCTCGCCGCGGTTGGCGATCAGGACCGAGCCACCCCCAGGGAACACGACCCCCACCCGCCCCTACGCGCCCAGCGCCCGGGCGATGACCATCTGCTGGACCTCGTCCGTTCCCTCGCCGATCGTGAGGATCTTCGCGTCGCGGTACATGCGGCAGACGGGGTACTCCTCGATGTAGCCGTAGCCGCCGTGGATCTGCACGGCCTCCTCGGCGGCGCGCACCGCGAGCCGGCCGGTCTTCAGCTTCGCCTGCGCGGCGGTCAGGGTGAAGTTGCGGCCCTGGTCCTTCTCCCACGCCGCCTTGTAGGTGAGCAGGCGCGCGGCCTCGATCTCCGTCGCCATGTCGGCGAGCTTGCCCTGGATGGCCTGGAACTTGGAGATCGACTGGCCGAAGGCCTGGCGCTCGGTGGCGTACTTGATCGCCTCGTCGAGCGCGCCCTGAGCCAGGCCGACGCCCATCGCCGCGACGCCGATACGGCCGATGTCGAGGATGTGGAGGAACTGCTTGAAGCCCTGTCCGCGCGGGCCGAGCAGGTTCTCCTCCGGGACGACGCAGTCGGTGAAGCTCAGCGGCCGCGTGTCGGAGGCGTTCCAGCCCATCTTCCGGTACGGCGTGCCCTGCTCGTAGCCGGCGGTGCCGTTCTCCACGATGAGGTTCGAGATCTCCTTGCGCCCGTTCGCGTCGACGCCCGTGACGGCCGTGATGGCGACGTGGCCGGAGATGTCCGTCCCGGCGTTCGTGATGAACTGCTTGGCGCCGTCGATCGTCCACGATCCGCCGTCCAGCGTGGCCCGCGTCTTGACGTTGCCCGCGTCGCTGCCCGCCTCGGGCTCGGTCAGGCCGAACGCCCCCAACTTGCGGCCGGCGCACAGGTCCGGCAGCAGGCGCTGCTTCTGCTCGTCCGAGCCGAACAGGTAGATCGGCTGGGTTCCGAGCGAGGTGTGGGCGCACATCGTGATGGCGACGCTCGAGTCCACGCGCGTGAGCTCCTCCACGGCGATCGCGTACTGCAGCGAGGTGCCGCCGCTGCCGCCGACCTCCTCCGGGAACGGGATGCCCATCCAGCCGAGCTTGCCCATCTGCTCGACGATCGCGTAGGGAAAGGACTTGGTGGCGTCCAGGTGCTCCGCGGCCGGGGCCACCTCGCTGCGCGCGAAGTCGCGCACCGACTCCTGCAGGGCCTTGGTCTCGTCGGGCAGGTCGAAGATCATGTCGCGCACAATACCGAATGAACGTTCGAAGTTCGAATGGCCGTTCGGATGATGAGTCACCGCCCATGTTGGCGTCGGCACCGGAGCGCCCGGATACCGTCGGGCCATGGCCCTCCACCGGCACCAGCCCCTCGACGACGACAGCGCCCCGCGGGTGGACCTGCCGCGGGCCGGCATGGGCGCGGACGACGCACGCATGCTGGTGGAGAACGAGCTGCTGCTGGACGGCAACTCGCGGCTCAACCTCGCCACGTTCGTCACGACGTGGATGGAGCCGCAGGCGCGCGCGCTGATGGACGCGTGCCTGGACAAGAACATGATCGACAAGGACGAGTACCCGCAGACCGCGGAGCTCGAGCGCCGCTGCGTGAACATCCTCGGCGAGCTGTGGCACGCCGGCGAGGGGGACGGCGCGACCGGCTGCTCGACGACGGGCTCCAGCGAGGCGTGCATGCTCGGCGGCCTGGCGCTGAAGTGGCGCTGGCGGGAGCGGCGGCGCGCGGCGGGGCTTCCCGAGGACCGGCCCAACCTCGTCATGGGCGCCAACGTCCAGGTCTGCTGGGAGAAGTTCTGTCGCTACTGGGACATCGAGGCGCGCTGCGTCCCGGTGAGCGCCGAGCATCCCTACCTGACCGCGGAGGGCGCGGCCGCCGCCTGCGACGAGCACACGATCGGCGTGGTGGCGATCCTCGGCTCGACCTTCGAGGGCAGCTACGAGCCGGTCCGGGAGATCGCGGCCGCGCTGGACGCGCTGGCGGCCTCCGGCGGGCCCGACGTCCCGCTCCACGTCGACGCGGCCTCCGGCGGCTTCGTCGCGCCGTTCGTCGACCCGGAGCTGGAGTGGGACTTCCGGCTGCCGCGGGTGCAGTCGATCAACGCCAGCGGCCACAAGTACGGCCTCGTCTACCCGGGCATCGGCTGGGTCCTGTGGCGCGAGAAGGCGGCGCTCCCGGAGGACCTGATCTTCCACGTGGACTACCTCGGCGGGGACATGCCGACCTTCGCGCTGAACTTCTCGCGGCCGGGCGCGCAGGTCGTCGCGCAGTACTACACGTTCGTCCGGCTCGGCTTCGAGGGCTTCCGCGGGATCCAGCAGCGCAGCCGCGACATCGCGACGGGCCTGGCGGGACGGATCGCGGAGCTCGGGCCGTTCGCGCTCGTGTCCGACGGGTCGCACCTGCCGGTCTTCGCGTTCCGGCTGCGCGAGGAGGTCACCGGCTACTCGGTCTACGACGTCTCCGAACAGCTGCGCGCCCGCGGTTGGATCGTCCCGGCCTACCGGATGCCGGAGGGCATCCACGACATGGCGGTGCTGCGGGTCTGCATCCGGAACGGGTTCAGCGGGGACCTCGCCCGGCTGCTGGTGGAGGACCTGCAGCGGGTGGTCGAGCGGCTGGAGAAGCACGGCTCGAACGTCCCGGCCGACGACTCGCGCGCGTCCTTCCACCACTAGGACGACCCGCCGGTCCGGCCCGCGCGGAACAGAATTCCGAACGGTCATTCGGTACGCTGGCGCGGTGGCGAGCCCCCCCACCAGCCCGGCGCTGCGCGCGAAGTACGACCGCCGCCGCGCCCAGCTCGTCCTCGACGCGGCGCGGATCTTCGCCCGCAGCGGCTACGACCAGACGTCGATCGCGGAGCTCACCGACGAGCTGGAGCTTGCCTCGGGCGGGCTCTACCACTACTTCGCGGGCAAGGAGGCGCTGCTCATCGGGATCTGCGACGAGCTGCTCGAGCCGATCCTCGCCGCGGCCCGCGAGATCGCCGGCGGGGGGGAACCGGCAGCCGAGCGGCTGCGGGCGCTCGTCCGCGTCTGGGTTGCGCACGTCGTCGTCCACCGCGACCACATGCTCGTCTTCCAGCAGGAGCGGCACGTCATCGAGCACGGCGCGCAGTGGAAGGCCGTGCGCGACAGCCGCAAGTCCTTCGAGCGGATCGTCGAGGAGCTCGTGGGCGACGTCGTCCACGCGGGCGCCGCGCGCGGCGACCGCCGCGTCCTGCTCGCGGCGCTGCTCGGCATGGTCAACCACACCGCCCAGTGGTACCGGCCGAGCGGCCGGCTGACGCCGCAGCAGCTCGCGGACGGCTACGTCGACCTGCTGGTGGGGGCGCCCGGCTAGCTGTAGTTCCTAGGAAGGTTGTTCATCCGGTCCTCCGTGGAGGCTGGGCGTTGCGAGACGTTCAGCACCAAGGAGAACCGGATGAGGATGCACGCTAACGCGCGGCTCAGTCCGATCGGCCGGC
>JAOPZU010000569.1 GCA_025963955.1 Solirubrobacterales bacterium | reverse complement strand
AGGATCCCTGTCGCCGCGAGGGCACCGAGCAGCAGGACGATCTCCGTCGCGACGGTCCGCCGCAGCAGGCGCCCGGGGCCGCCCGGGCGCTCGTCGCCGCCCGCGAGCCGCTGCAGCCGGGGGACAGCCCGTCGGCGGTTGACCGCGCCGAGGACCACGAGCGCGAGGACGAGCAGGATCTTGGCCAGCACGGCGCGGCCGAAGCCTTCGCGCACGAGGTCGCCGAACGCGTGCAGGTAGAGGACCGATTGCAGCGTCCCGGTGCTCACGAGCGCCAGGACCGCACCGAGCGCCAGCGGCGAGAAGCGCTCAAGGACGGCGACGAGCAGCCGCGTCCGGTCGGCGGGCGCCGTGAGCCGGTGGGCTGCCCGCGGCACCAGCAGCAGCAGCGCCACGAGGCCGCCGAGCCACGCGCTCATGGCCACGACATGGACGACCAGCGCCGGCACGAGGACGGGCGCGTCGCCCTGCGTGGACGCGTGCCCGGCCAGCGCAGGCGCCAGGGCGAGGACACCGGCGGGCAGCGCCAGGGCCAGCGTCTGCCCCGCTCCGGGCCGCCCGAGCGCGAGCCCGTCGGCGCCCAAAGCCGCCGGACGCAGTGCGAAGGCCCGCAGCGGTGCGACCCGCACGAGGGCCCCGCCGAGCGCGATCCACATCGCGAGCTTGGCGGCCCAGACGATCCCGAAGCGGGTGGCGAGCGTGTCAGCGAGGACCGCCGGATCCAGCGCGGCCCACAGGGTGCTCCCGTCCGCGACCGCGCCCTGGAAGAGGATGCCGAGGTAGGCCGTCGCCGCCCCTGCGGCGATGGCGGACCGCAGCAGCCGGGTGCTCCCCGCGGCGAACACCTCGGACGCCTTCCGCCAGTCGCGGCCACCGCCGGAGGCCGCCCGCAGCGCCGGGCGCCAGCACCAGAGCAGGAAGCACAGCAGCCCGATCGCCAGCGCCGTGGCGAGGTCGTCGAGCGCCCGCACGGCAGCGAACGCGCCGCGCGTCACCGGCCCGGCTTCCGTGCCGCCGAGCAGCCGGCGCAGCGACGGGCCCGCGCCGCGCAGCACGCCGCCGCCGACGGAGAAGACGATTCCGCCGGAGATCGGGTGTCCGTCCGCGCTGATCACGCGGTAGGTGGCGGCGTACCGCCCGGCGGGCAGATCGGCGGGAAGCGTGGTGCCGAAGGTGCTGCTCACTCCGTTGACATGGCCGGCGTGTCCGCCGCTCACGCGCGTTCCCCGCCCGTCGTAGACCGTGACGGCGCCGAAGCGGCCCTCGACCGGCTCGCTGAAGCGGAAGACGACCTGGCGCGGCGCGTGCGCCAGCGCAGCGCCCGCGGCGGGCGTCGCGCCCTTCAACTGCGCGTGGGCCGACGCACCGGGCGCCGCGAGCAGCAGCGCAGCGAGCGCACCGGCGAGCAGGCATGCGGAGGACACGACCCGGTGCACGTCCGGTCTACCCGTGGTCGTGCGACGCGCTGCCGGTGGTGACCTGGAAGCGCCACAGGCCCTTCTCGCTGTCGCCGTCGGCGGTCTTGATTCGCCAGCTGACGGTGATGGTCCCGCGGGGCAGTCCTTCGGTGAACGACGCGCGCAGCACCTTGCCGCCCTGCACCAGTCCGCTCGTGAACGGGGTGACCTTCACGCCTTCGTGCTTGACGCCCATCCTCCCCGCGAGCAGCTTCTCCTTGAACGCGATCTGGACGGTCCGCACGACCTTCCGCTCGGCTCCCGGCGCGGGGAACCGCTTCGCGGTCGGTGCGTGCGCGTCGGCGGGGACAGTGGCCAGCGCCAGCCCCGCCAGCACGGTGGGAAGGACGGTCGGCGAGCGGTTCAGGAAGGCCATGGCGGCGGACGGTAGCGGCGGATCGCCCCGGCGCCGAGGGCCTTCGGGCGATGGTCACGCGCCCGAAACGCAGCCGCAACACCCGGCTCGCGCTCAGCCCACCATGGCCGCCAGGGTGGCCTGCGCGCTGCCGTCCGCGACCACCGCCCGCGCCCGCGAGATGCCTCGCAGGACGGACGGCACCACGCCCGCCGCGTACAGCCGCAGCCCCGCGTTCAACGCCACCGTGTAGGCGACGACCCGGTCCGCCCGGCCGTCCAGGGCGGCAGCGGTCAGCGCCGCGGCGGCCTCGGCCCCGGGCGCGTCCGCCAACCGGTCCCCGAGCTGCTCCGGGAGCTCGAGCTTGAATCCGTGCTCGTGGGCGACCGGACGGCCGGGGCGCATGACGTCGGATCCCTCGACGCCACGGACCGCGAAGGCGCGTTCCGCGCCCAGCACGTCGAGCGCCCCGCACAGCCGGTCCGCGTAGGCCGTGTGGGTGTACCCGACGACGAAGCGCCGCGCGCCGAACCAGTCCACGAGCTTCTCGGCGGAGTGCAGAGGACCGCGCAGGCCGACCTCGTCGCGGATGCTCGTCACCTCCTCCCAGCCGCTCAGCAGCGTCGCGGCGTTCACGAGCGTGATCCCGGAGCGCTCGAGCATCGCCTCGGCCTGCTCGGCCGTCGGGTGCTGCGCGCCGCCGCAGGCGGCCAGGACCTCCGCCGCCGTCACGCCGTACTTCGGCCCCAGCGGGTTGCCGCAGTGCAGCACGATCCCGGCTCCGGCCGCCGCGGCGACCACGCCGGCCGCGAGCGACAGGGCAGGGGCCTCCACGCAGCCGTCGTAGGCTCCCGCGCAGGCCACGAGCGTGCGCTCGGTCCGCGCCTGGAGCGGGGTGGCGCGGTCTCGCAGCGCCTGCACCATGCCGGCCAGCTCCGTCGTGTCCTCGCCCTTGAGCCGCATCGCCTGCAGGAAGGCGCCGGTCTGCGCCTGCGTCGCGCTGCGGGTCATGATCGCCTCGACCGCCGCGTGTGCCTCGTCGAAGGACAGCGACCGGCGGCCGCGCTCGCCCGTCCCGATGAGCTTGATCACCGCGCGGAAGCCGACGTACTTCGACCGTCGCGGGACGCGCACGTCCGCCTCGTCGAAGCGCTCCTCCAGGATCGCGGGACGGCGGGCGGCGACGACAGGCTGGATGTGTCGTGGTTGCGTCATGTCATGCCTCGAAGCGGTAGCCGACGGACCGCACCGTCTTCACCCGGTGTGCGTGGTCGGTGCCGAGCTTCGCCCGGACGCGGCGGACGTGGACGTCGACGGTGCGGGCGCCGCCGAAGTAGTCGTAGCCCCAGACCCGGCTGAGCAGCGCCTCGCGCGTGTAGACGCGGCCGGGGTGGGTGGCCAGGAAGCGCAGCAGCTCGTACTCCATGTAGGTGAAGTCGATCGTGCGCCCGGCGATGGAGACCTCGTAGGTCGCCAGGTCGATCTCGAGCGTGCCGATGCGGACGACGTCGTCCGCGTTGATGCCGTTGACCTGCTTGCGCGCCCGGCCGATCCGCGCGCGCAGCTCCTCGGCGCCGAAGGGGGCGACGATGAGCTCGTCGACCTCCAGCGCCGGGTCCGCGGTCGCGAGCTGCTCGCTGCTGAGGGAGAGGACGACGGGGACGTCCTGGAAGTCGTCGCTCTGTCGGAGCGCGGTGACGCACGCGCTGTCGCCCAGGACGATCGCGACGGCGGGGGCGCGCGTCGTGGCGTCCCCCTCCCGCACGCTGATGCCACCGTCGACGTCCACGCGCAACGGGCGGAAGCCGAGCTCCGCGACCGCCCGAGCGGTCGCCGCGGCCTCCTCGTCGTGCGCGGTGATGATCCACGCGTCGCTCATGCCGGACCGCTCACAGCAGCCTCAGCAGCAGCGCGCGTTCGCTCTCGGTGATCGTGGCGCGCTCCGCTTCCAACTCCGCCAGCTTGTTCCGGACGAGCGCGTCGACCAGCCGGTCGCCGAGCGCCTCCCGCACGAGCTCGGACTCGGCGAGCGCGACTGTCGCCTCGCGCAGGTCGCGCGGGAGAGCGGGTGTGGCGGGATGGGTCTCGTCCGCCGGCGGCAGCAGGTATCCGCGCTCGATACCGCGCAGCCCCGCCGCGAGGATGCAGGCCAGCGCCAGGTACGGGTTGCACCCCGGGTCCGGCGAGCGCAGCTCGATCCGCGCGGCCCCGGGCTGCAGCGGCCGGTTGGAGGGGACGCGCACGAGCGAGGACCGCCCGCCGAGCGTCCACACCGCCGACTCGGGCGCCTCGAAGCCCGGCACCAGGCGCTTGTAGGAGTTCGTCCACTGGTTCGTGACCGCCGTGAACTCCCGCGCGTGGGCCAGGACGCCCGCCAGAAAGGCGCGGCCCTCGGGGGACAGCGGCGTGTCCGGGTCCTCGTCGAAGAACGCGTTGTGCCCGCCGACGAAGAGGGAGAGATGCAGGTGCAGGCCGCTGCCGAACTCACCCGCGAGCGGCTTCGGCATGAACGTCGCGTACGCGCCGCCCTCCTGCGCCACCTCCTTGACCGCCAGCCGGAAGGTGGTGATCGCGTCGGCCATCGACAGCGCGTCCGTGTGTTCCAGGTCGACCTCGTGCTGGGAGGGGGCGGCCTCGTGATGAGAGGCCTTCACCGGGATGCCCATCTGCTCCAGGTGCTCGATGGTCGCCCGGCGGAACGGCGTGCCGGCGTCCAGCGGGGTCAGGTCGAAGTAGGAGCCCGAGTCCAGCGGCGTCGGCGGTGCGCCGTCGGTCGACTTCTCGAAGAGGAAGAACTCGATCTCGGCGCCGACCTGCATGACGTACCCGAGCTCGGCCGCGACCGCGAGCTGCCGGCTCAGCGCGTACCGCGAGTCCCCGGGGGACGGGCTGCCGTCGGGGGCGCGCAGTTCGCAGAACATGCGCGCGGCGTCCGCCTCCGCCGCCCAGGGGAGCACCTGGAAGGTGCCGGGATCCGGCACGGCGATGACGTCTCGCTCCTGCCCGCGCAGCGCGCCGTCCAGGCACGAGCCGTCGATGCCGACGCCGTTCACGAGCGCGTTCTCCAGTTGCGCGACCGGGACCGCGACGGACTTGAGCAGGCCGAGGACGTCGACGAACCACAGGCGCACGAAGCGGACGCCGCGGGTCTTCGCCGAACGCAGCGCGAACTCCGCCTCGCGCTCGAGCTCATCGATCTGGCCCAGGCCCCCGCGACCGTCGCTCATGCTGGGATCCCGAGCGCGCGGCGCGTGGGAAAGAGGGACGTGGAGCTCATGGCGCCGCAAGCTACGGCGGGCCGGCGGACCCGCGTTAGGACGTCTGGTCCGAACGCCCTGGGACCGCGCGTCGAGGGCGTCGGCCCCGTAACGACCGGGGCTTCGTCTGGACCTCCGGAGGAAATGCGGACGTAACGCTCGGCTGGCTGAATGCAGGGCGCCAAGCAGGGCATCGGCGTTGCAACGCACTCGGACGCCTGACACTCATCACTACCGCCGTCAGTCGTGACGGGAGGTCACATGAATCATGCATACGCACGCCCCTTTCGAGGCGTGACAGCACAGCGCGCAGTTGCCGGGGTGGTTGCCACGACCATGATCGGAGCCGGAGCCGCGCCCATCGCGGCTGCGGCGAGCCACCACGGCAGCGCTGCCGCCAGGACCTACGTCCTGCGCACGTACAACGAGAAGATGGGCTCGAAGCTCGTGACGGTCACCGTCTTCACCCGCGGCGGCAAGAAGTACCGCGCCAAGGAGTGGTACACCGGCGCCGGCGCGAAGAAGGTCAAGCACCGCTACGTCTACCTGATGAAGGGCAGGGCGAAGACGCTGATCTCCGCCACTCCCGCGCTGGCCACGCCGAACGCGGCGCAGCGCTCGTGCACCGACGCCGAGGCCGGAGCGGTCCAGTCCGCCTACGACGCGTTCTACAAGCACGTGCAGGCCGGACACCTGGAGACCTCACCAGGCGACCAGGTCGACGACATCGCCCGCGACCCCGACGCCTACGTGAAGATCCACACGGTCCTCGTCGAGAACATGGCGGGCCAGTCGGTCCTCGACTTCGGCACGTTCCCGGCCGTGGCCGCGGAGATCCTCGACATCTTCATGAAGCACATCGACGCCGGCCACCTGGAGACCTCCCCTGAGGGCCAGGTCAAGGACATCCTGAGGGCCGACCAGTACGTGAAGACCCACACGGTCCTGGTCGAGAACATGCTCGCGCCGTTGCTGGCGTGGGAGTCGATGTTCGTCGCCGGGACGCCTGAGGACTGCACGGCGGAGCCGGCGCCCGCGGCCCCGACCGCAGGCGGCGCGGCCACGCCGGCTCCGGCCGCGGCCGACACCG
>JAOPZU010000564.1 GCA_025963955.1 Solirubrobacterales bacterium | reverse complement strand
TCCCGACGAAGTCCACGCGCCCGTCGGCCAGCCGGGCGAGCGCGGCGCGCCCGCGCGGCGTCGTCGGCTTGGGCAGGCCGCCCGCCAGCGGCGAGGCGATGAGCGCGTTGACGTCGCCGAGGCGCCCGACGATCTCCAGGTCGTGCGCCCGGTCCTCGTGGTGGCGCGCGTCCTCCACGTGGATCTCCGCGCCGCGGAAGTCGATCCGCACGGGCGCGTAGTCGTCCGCGAAGCGCAGCAGGACGCTGCCCCGCAGGTCCGCCGCGTGCGCCGGGCGCAGCTGCACGCCGTGCTTGACCAGGACGTAGACGCTGGCGGCGATCGACTCGTCCGCGAGCTCGCCGAGGAGTACCTTCGGCGGGACTACGGGATCCTCGAGCGGGTCGGCCATCCGCTGACCGTCGCGGGTCCGTGGGACGCGGGGTGTGAGCGGCGGCACAGAGCGGGCACGGCGGCATCATCACGCTCGCAACGGAGGACTGACCCTCGGCCGTCCCGGTTTCGCCCGCACCCGGTCCCGGGCAGGCGCACTGTCATGCCCGGCCTCATCGCCTCACGCGTCGTCAAGCGGCTCAGCCGCGGTCTGCCCATCGTCCAGGTCTGGACGATCGGGAACCTCGCGGTCCTCGCCGGCCGCCACGCCGGCCGGCTCGACGGGGCGGAGCGCCGCCGCCTGGCGCAGCTCGTGGCCAAGGGTCGCGGGCGTCCGTCCCGCCTCTCCCCCGCCGAGGCCACGCAGCTGCGCGAGCTCACCGGCCGGCTTGAGCTGCGCCTGTTCCTCGGCACGGCGGTCAGCCGCCTGGTCCCGGTCCGGCTGCCCAAGCGCCTCCTCTACGGCCGCAAGGGCAGTTCCGCGCGCACCGCGCTCGCGCAGCAGCAGGAGCGCGCCGCGGGCTAGGCCCGGCCGAGCACCAGGACCTGCCCCGGCGCGCGCAGCAGCCGGCGCACCCTGACCTCGCGCAGGCCGGCGTCGACGAACATCCCCCTCAGCTCCCCGGCCGTGCAGGTCCGTGCGCCGCTCGTGATGTGGAACAGCACCCCGGTGAGCGTCCCGATCTGCGTGCCCGCCTGCCCGGGGGCCGGGCGCTCCTGCTCGAAGACGGCCAGCCGGCCGCCCGGCGCCAGTGCCTGTCGCATGCGCGTGAGCAGGGCGACCGCGGTCGGGCGGTCCAGGTGGTGGACGATGTTCGCGGCCAGCGCGACGTCGTAGCCGGCCGCCGGACGGCGCAGGTCCCCGGTGAGCATGTCGGCCACGACGTGCTCCACCCGGGCGGCGTAGCCCTCCTCCGCCACGATCCGCCGGCCGGCGCGGGCAGCACCCTCGAGCTCGACGATCGTCGCGCGCGCCCGGCGGTGCCGGCGGCAGAGCGCCATCGCGTAGCCGCCGTGCCCGCCCGCGACGTCGAGGATCGTGCGGGTGCGCCGCCGGGGGGCGCCGATCGCGCGGGCGACGTCGGGCGCGCTCAGCCGGGACACCTGGAGCAGCCCGCGCATGTACCGCTCCCAGTAGGGGTCATCCGGCGCGAAGCCGTGGATGTCCTGCACCGGCCCGCCGCGCAGCACGTCCTCGAGCCCGTCGAACGCGTCCCACATGTCGTGCGAGAAGTCCATCCACGCGGTGACGGCGGTGCGGCCGTCCGGGGTCAGGGTCCGCCGGCCCTTGCGCGAGAGGCGGAAGACGTCGCCGTCGGCCTCGAGGTAGCCGAGCGCGTGCAGCGCCGGGAGCACGACGCGCAGGCCGTCCCCCGTCAGGTTGAGGCGCGCCGCGAGCGCGTCCGCATCCGCCGGCCCGGAAGCCTCGAGGGCATCGAAGATCCCCACCCGCCAGGCGACCATGAGGACGCGCGCCTGCATCAGCGCGACATAGCTGTCGAAGATCGGCTCGGGCGCGAGTCCGACGGCGAGGCCGACCGCCTCCGGGACGCTGTCCGGGGTGACGCGCAGGCGCACGGCTCAGCCCTGCGGGCCTGCCGCGGCGTCATCGTCATCGTCCACGGTGTGGACGCCGCTCAGGGTGCTCATCCCTCTCTCTTACCAGAACCCACACGGGGTCCCGCACGGCCCCGGCATCGTCGCGTCCTGGTCGGCGGGCGAGCCGACGCCCGGCCGTCTGCCACCATGCGCGTGGCCATGGACGACCCGATGCGCGTGACCGGCAGCGTCGCGATCCCCCTCTCGGAGATCGAGCTGCGCACGACGCGCTCGTCCGGGCCCGGCGGCCAGCACGCCAACGTCACCGACTCCCGCGTGGAGGCGAGCTTCGACGTCGTGGCGTCCGCCGCCCTGTCGGACGCCCAGAAGGCGCGGGTGCAGGCGAAGGCCGGACCCGTCGTCCGCGCCGTCTCCCAGGACGCGCGCTCGCAGCTGCGCAACCGCGAGCTCGCGCTCGAGCGCCTGCGCGAGAAGCTCCAGCGGGCGCTGCACGTCGACCGCCCCCGCCGCGCCACCAAGCCGTCGCGCAGCGCGAAGGCGCGGCGCCTGGACGCGAAGAAGCGCACGGGCCAGCGCAAGGAGGGCCGCCGCCGGCCCTCCTCCGACGACTGAGTCGTCGGCGCCCCGGCCGACGTGGCCGCGCTACCCCACGTCCGGGGAGGTGCCCATCTGCCGGGCGGCCGCGCGCTCGCAGATGGCGACGACCTGGTCCAGGTCGTCCGTCACCTGCAGGCGGTCCAGGTCATGCGGTCCGATCAGGCCACGGGTCTGCATCTGCTCGCCGATCCAGTCCTTCAGCCCGCCCCAGAACGCGGTCCCGACCAGGACGACCGGGAAGTCCGCGACCTTCCCGGTCTGGATCAGGACGAGCGACTCGAACAGCTCGTCGAGCGTGCCGAACCCGCCCGGCATGACGACGAACGCGTTCGCGTAGCGGACGAACATGATCTTCCGCGTGAAGAAGTAGTGGAACATGAGCCGCACGTCCTGGTACGGGTTGCCCTCCTGCTCGAAGGGCAGCTCGATGTTCAGGCCGATCGAGCGCGCCCCGACGTCCTTCGCGCCGCGGTTGCCCGCCTCCATGATCCCGGGGCCCCCGCCGGTGATGACGTCGAAGCCGGCGCGGCCCAGGCGCCGCCCCAGTTCACGCGCCTGCTCGTAGTCCGGGTCGCCCTCGGGGATCCGTGCAGAGCCGAACATCGACACGCCGCGGACGGTCCCCTTGAGCGCCGCGAAGCCCATCTCGATCTCGCGCGCCATGCGCTCCACGCGCTGGGCGTCCGTGTACCGCTCGGCGACCGTGGGCAGGTCGGCCCCCAGCAGCTCTTCATCCCCGGTGCGGGGCTCGTGCGGCGGACGGGCGGGTGCGGGCTCGGTCATGCGACGCTCGAGGCTAGCGGCCCCGTGTCCGGGCCGTGCGGCAGGCCGGTCAGGCGGTGGTGCCGGGGGCCGAGCGCCGCGC
>JAOPZU010000562.1 GCA_025963955.1 Solirubrobacterales bacterium | reverse complement strand
CTCGGCCTCGGCCTCGGCCAGCACCGCGTGCACGCCCCGCTCGTCGAGCGCCCGGACGAGCGTCTCGATGCGTGAGGCGAAGGCCTCGTCCTCTCCGAGGCCGCCGAAGATCGAGCGCTCCGCCAGCAGCGGCCGCGGGTCGGGCCAGTCCTGCCGGAGGAGGGACTCGAGCTCCTGGAGGCGAGCGTCCTTGATCGTGAGCTCGTTCCCGTCGCAGTCGGTCCCGCACAGGTAGCGCAGCCACCCGGCGACCGCGAGGTCGAGCAGGGCGTGCGGGGTCCCGCGGTCGATCGCCTCGTGCAGCGTCGGGAGCAGGTAGGACGGCATCTTCGTGCTGCCGCGCCCGGCCAGGCGCTGGAGCTCGTCCGCGACGTTCGGGTTGGCGAAGCGCTCGATCAGCGTCGCCTTGTAGCGCTCGAGATCCACGCCGTCGACCTCCGGCAGCAGCGGCCCGATCTCCGCGTCCATCAGGCGCCGCAAATAGCCGCTGATCGCCGGGTCGCTCATGGCGTCGTTCGTCGTGCGGTGCCCGGCGAGGGAGCCGAGGTAGCCGAGCGCGCAGTGGCTGCCGTTGAGCAGGCGCTTCTTGACGAGCTCGTACGGGCCGGTGTCCGCGACGAACTGCACGCCCACGCGGTCCAGCGGCGGGCGCTCGTTGCAGAAGCGGTCCTCGATGACCCACTGCCGGAAGGGCTCGGTGATGACGGGCCACTGGTCGTGGATGCCGAACTCCTCCCCCACCCAGGCCGCCGACTCCTCGGTCGTCTCGGGCGTGATGCGGTCGACCATGCTGCTCGGGAACGCGACGTGCTCGGCGATCCAGTCCGCGAGTCCCTCGTCCTTCAGGCGGGCAAACGAGGTGACCGCGGCACGGGCGACGGCGCCGTTGGCGGGGACGTTGTCGCACGAGAGAACGGTGAAGGGAGCGACGCCGTTGGCCCGGCGGCGCGCGAGGGCCTCCACGACGTAGGGCAGGAAGGTCTCCGGGTGGTGAGGGTCCCCGAGGTCGTGCCGGATGTCCTCGGCGTCCTCAAGCAGCGCGTGCGTCTCCAGGTCCACGTGGTAGCCCCCGCCGGTGACGGTGAGCGTGACCAGGCGGATGTGCTCGTCCGCCATCGCCCGGATGACGGCCTCCGGGTCCTCCGGGCCGTGGAGCACCTCGCTGAGCGTGCCGACGATGCGCACCGTGTCCTCGTCGGCCCCGCGCTCGACCACGGTGTAAAGGGTGTCCTGTGGTTCGAGCGCGTCCATCGGGGAGCGGCTGTGCAGCCCGACGCCGATGACCCCCCAGGCGGTCTCGCCCGTTCGGGCCAGCGCGTCGAAGTAGATCTGCTGATGGGCACGGTGGAAGGCGCCGACCCCGATGTGGACGACGCCCGCGGTCAGGGCGTTGCGGTCGTAGGCCGGGATCTCGACGCGCGGATCGGCGCGGTCCACGCGGTCGACTGTGTCATCGCACAGCGGATGGGTGCCGTCGGCGGGCGCGTGGTTCAGGTCGTGCATGGGGGCTCCGGAACGGCCGCCGGGCGGCGGCCGCTGTCGTTGACGACGTTCGTCCGGCCCACCAGGCAGGCGGGCGACGGCGTCACGCTGGGGATGGTGCGGGGTGGCCGGGTCCCGGTCACGCTGCTTCTCCCTGCTACCCGGACACGAACGCGGCAAGCGTCAGCGCGCCCACCCCGCCCAGGCCCGGTGTGGCCTCAGCCCGGGTCGACGACGGCGTCCGCCCACTGACGCGTGGCCTCCACGAGCGCGGCGTTGCGGGCGTCCGGCCCCGTCGCCCACGCCCGTGCCGCCGCCGCGCTACGGCCGTGGACCCGGTGGCGCGCCACGAGGCGCTCGAGCCGGACGGGCTCGGGCGGAGCCACGAACCAGCAGGCGTCCAGGAGCGGACGCACCCCGGCCCAGCCCCCCTCGCGCAGCAGCAGGTAGTTGCCCTCCGTGATGACGAGCGGGACCTCGCGCGGCACCGCCACCGCGGCCGCGATCGGCTCCTCCAGCTCGCGGCGGAACTCCGGGGCGTGGACGACGTCCTCGTCCGCCGCGCGAAGACGCCGCAGCAGCGTCAGGTAGCCGCCGACGTCGAAGGTGTCCGGCGCGCCCTTGCGGTCCTGTCGCCCCAGGCGCTCGAGCCGGCGCTGCGCGAGGTGGAAGCCGTCCATCCCGACCACACGACAGGCGTCGCCGAGCGCGTCCTCCAGGTGGGCGGCGAGGGTGGACTTGCCGCCGCCCGGCGGCCCGGTGAGGCCGAGCAGCACCCGCTCGCCCCCGGCCGCCAGCCGCCGAGCGTGCTCCACGGCCTCAGCGGGGGACAGGGACGGCATGGTCATCCGGGAGCCTCCTAGAGTCGTCGGGATGCCGCTCCTGAGCAGCGTCTCGTTGGCCGCGTGCGCACGTCGCGTGCCCGGGCCGGACTACGACCGCCGCGCCGTGCGCGTCGGGATGGTGCACCTCGGGGTGGGCGGCTTCCACCGCTCCCACCAGGCGGTCTACCACGACGAGCTCCTGCGTCAGGGCGAGCTCGACTGGGGCATCTGCGGCGTCGGCGTCCTTCCCGGCGACCGCTGGATGCGGGACGCGCTGCAGGCGCAGGACGGGCTCTACACGCTGTTGGTGAAGCATCCGGACGGCACCATAGAGCCGCGGATCGTCGGCGCCCTCGTCGAGCGGCTGCTGGCCCCGGAGGACCCGGACGGGGTCATCGAGCGCCTCGCGGCGCCCGCGACGCGCGTCGTGTCGATGACGATCACCGAGGGCGGGTACAACGTCGACGAGGCGACGGGTGCCTTCGTCGCCTCCCACCCGGGCGTCCTCCACGACCTGTCCCATCCCGAGGCCCCGCGGACGGTGTTCGGCCTGGTGGTGGAGGCGCTGCGCCGCCGGCGCGAGCGCGGCGTGCCACCCCCGATCGTGCTCTCGTGCGACAACCTGGTGGACAACGGCGGCGTCGCGCGTCACGCCTTCGGCGCCTTCGCCGGCCTGCGCGACCCGGAGCTCGGTGCCTGGGTGCAGGACGCGGTGCCCTTCCCGAGCTCCGTGGTGGACCGGATCACGCCGGCCACCGCCGAGGCGGACCGCGCGTGGCTCGCGCAGACGCACGGCATCGAGGACCGGGTGCCCGTCGTGTGCGAGCCGTTCACGCAGTGGGTGCTGGAGGACCCGGGCGGGTCCACCCGCCCGCCCTGGGAGGCGGCCGGCGCGGTCGTGCTGGGGGACGTGCGGCCGCACGAGCTGATGAAGCTGCGCCTGCTC
>JAOPZU010000538.1 GCA_025963955.1 Solirubrobacterales bacterium | reverse complement strand
TCCGCGGCCCGGCCGCCGCACGCCCGGACGCCGTGGACGGGCTGCCGACCCGCTGGACCGACGAGCCGCCCGCGGCGGCCGACCGGCACGCGAACACCGCCGTCGGCGTGGACCACGTCGTCCTGCGCACGGACGACACGGGCCGCACGTTCGCCGCGCTGGAGGCGACCGGCATGACCCTGCGCCGCGAGCGCACCGCGGGGGAGGGCGCACGCGCGCTGCGACAGGGCTTCTTCCGCCACGGCGAGGCGATCGTGGAGGTCGTCGGACCGCTCGTGGCCGCCGGGAAGCGGCCGGCCGCGCTGTGGGGCCTGACGATCCGGGTGGCCGACCTCGACGCCGCGGTCGCGCTGCTCGGGTCGGCGGCGGGCGTCGTGCGGGACGCCGTCCAGCCGGGGCGGCGCATCGTGACCGTCCGCGCGGAGGCCACGGCCGGCCTGCCGCTGGCCTTCATGGACTGAGGCGCGCGCCCTGTTCCGGCGTCGTTTTTGCCCCCCGTACCGACGCGGCGTCGTTTTTGCACCGCCCTGGGGGGACAAAACCGACGCCGCTCCCGATCGCGGGCTGCGAGGGGGCAAAAACGACGCCGCTCCTGCGGCGGGGCCTACAGCCCGGGCGGGTGGCGGACCGTGTAGCCCGCGGAGGAGCGCGACTCGCCGGTCCAGCGCGAGTTCCCGGGGGAGCTCGTGTCGAAGCGCCGGCCGTTGATCGTCATGTAGGCGTGCCCGGCGTTGGCGTAGATCGTGATCCAGCGGCCCGGGCCCGCGTCGCCGTAGCCCATGAGGCCGGAGGAGTCGCGGGGGATCCCCAGCCGGCCGATCGCGTGGAGCACGTAGGAGACCGAGCCGGAGCAGTCGTAGCCGCTGTCGGTGAAGGAGCCGTGCCCGCCGCCGTAGCGGTAGGGGAGGGTCGCGATGCGGTCGCCGGCCGCGATGGCGGCAGCGATCGCCGCCGGCGGGCCGGAGGACTCCGCCGCGTGGCCGCGCCGCGCGTGCGCGCGCTTGAGGACCGGGTGGCGCCCGCGGATGCCGAGGGCCCGCCAGGTCGCAGGGCCGACGATGCCGTCCGCCGCCATGCCGTGGTGCTTCTGGAAGCGTCGCACCGCACGGGCGGTGCCGGGCCCGAAGACGCCGTCGGCGTCCACGTGCAGCTTGCGCTGCGCCAGGCGGACCGACGACCCGCGGCTCTGCACCCGGACGTGCCCGGCCCGGGCGACGCGGGCACCGCGGCTGCTCGCGTGCGCGGTGCGGCGGGCTCTGCGCTGGGAGCGACGGATCATGTCCATCGTCGCCGGACCGGCGACGCCGTCGGCCGCCAGCCGGTGGCGGTGCTGGAAGCGCGCGAGCGCCCGCTTGGTGCCCGGCCCGAAGACGCCGTCGGCCTGGAGCTTCAACGCCTTCTGCAGGCGTTTGACGGCGGTGCCGTGCGCGCCCTCCTTCAGGGGCTTTGCTGCGGCCACGGCGGCGCCCGGCCCGGCGAGGGCCAGCGCGGCGGTGGCCACGAGGAGCGAGGTCTGCTTGCGGGGGATCATGGTGGAGCGCGCCTACGAGGTCAGCTGTCGGGCTCGCGGCGGCCGTGGCCGTCGCTACGCCGCAGACTGCGGCGATTCGCCCCGCGCGCCTGGTCCTCAGGCGCAGTTGGGTCCCCCGTTCCTCCGTCGCAGGGCGACGGCGGACTCGGCACGGCGGCGAACCTACCAACCCCACTTCCCGCGCTTTGCAGGATTTCTTGCACGGGCAGGAGCCGGGCACGCGCTTGCGACGCGCCGGTCCGGGGCTCTACGTGCCGGCGACGCCGGCGGGCAGGACCACGTCGGACGCGTTGCCGGCCGGCGGCGGCTCGATGACCGCGGCCACGCGCTGGCCCTCGCGGTAGACGAGGTACTCCCGGATCCCGATCTGCAGCGAGGCCGCCACCGGGATGGCCAGCAGCGCGCCCGCGATCCCGAACAGCGAGGAGCCGAACAGCACCGAGACCAGCACGACGAACGGATGCACGTCCACGGCACGACTCTGGATCCGCGGCTGGATGAGGTAGTTCTCGATCTGCTGGTAGGCGACGGCCCAGATGGCCCACGCGATCGTGGCGACCGGGAAGTCGACGAACAGCGTGATGACCAGGATGATCACCGAGGCGATGGTGGCGCCCACGAGTGGGATGGCGTCCAGGAGCGCCATGAGGACCGCGAGCGGCGCCGCGAAGGGGACGCCGAGGATCGTCAGGACGATGAAGGTCGTCAGGCCCGCGATGGTCATCTGGATGATCACCCCGACGACGTAGTTGCCGACGGCGTTGGCCGACGTGGCGAGCGCGCGCTCCACGCGCTCGCGTCGCTCGTCGTCGCGGATCGTGTTGAGCGCCGCGTGCACCCACGCCCGTCCGCCCGAGACCATGAAGACGCTCATGACCATGATCGTCAGGGCGCTGAAGACCGAGTTGACCACGCCGAAGCCGATGTCCTTCAGGACGTTCGCGGCGTCGCCGGCCTTGGCCGGCAGCTTCCCGGCCTCCTCCTGGAGCTTCTCCGTGATGCCGTACTGCGCGTCGAGCTTCTTGAGCTTCTTGTTCTTCTGGACGGAGGTCTGCAGGTCCTTGACGTAGCCCGGCGCCTCGCTGGCGAGGTCGTCGGCGCCGCTGACGATCGACGGGATGATGAGCGCCGCGATGAGGATCGGGACGGCGAACAGCAGCAGGTAGCTCAGTGCGATCGCGTGGCCGCGGGCGATGTACTGCCCGAGCCGGTCGACCGGGCGCGACATCGCCACGGCCAGGAACAGCGCCAGCACGATCCAGCTCAGCGGCTTGCGGACGAGCCACAGCAGCTCGAGCGAGCCGGCGACCGCCAACGCGATGAGGATCACGCGCAGCGCCATGCGGTTGGCGTCTTTGGAGCTCATGGGTGCGGGCGGAGTATCGGGGTGACGGCGGACGTATGCTCGGGCGGATGCCCGCCGAACCCGCCAGCCACCTCCAGGACATGCGCCGATCCTATGAGCAGGGCGGCCTGGCCGAGCAGGATCTGGCCTCGGGCTGGCTCGCGCAGCTCCTCCGCTGGCTCGCCGAGGCCGAGTCCGCGGGGCTCGTCGAACCGAACGCCATGGTCTTCGCCACCGCCGCTCCCGACGGCCGGCCGAGCGCGCGGACCGTCCTGTTGAAGGGCCTGGACGAGCGCGGCCTGGTCCTCTACACGAACCTCGGGTCGCGCAAGGGCGGCGAGGCGACCGCGAACCCGGCGGCGTCGCTCGTGTTCCCGTGGATCGAGCTGCAGCGGCAGGTCGTCGTCTGCGGCGCGGTGGAGCGCGTGGACGCCGCGGAGGCGGACGCCTACTTCGCGAGCCGCCCGCACGGCTCGCAGCTCGGTGCGCTCGCCAGTCCGCAGTCCACCGTGATCCCGGACCGCGGAGCCCTCACCGCGCGGCGGGACGCCCTGGAGCGCGAGTACCCGCCCGGCACGGACGTCCCGCGGCCCGCGCACTGGAGCGGGCTGCGGATCGTTCCGGAGACCGTCGAGTTCTGGCAGGGCCGCCCGGACCGCCTCCACGACCGGCTGCGCTACCGCCGGGTCGGGGACGGCTGGGTGGTCGAGCGCCTGGCCCCCTGAGAACACGGCGAGGCCGGCGCTCGCCTCAGTCCTCGCCGTCGTCGAGCTCCTCCAGGAGCTAGACGTACGCCCACCGGTAGCTCGTCCGCTCGATGTCGCCGTGGAGCTCGCCGACGCGGCCGACGAGCAGGCGCTCCTCGGAGACCTCGATCCAC
>JAOPZU010000527.1 GCA_025963955.1 Solirubrobacterales bacterium | reverse complement strand
ACTGGAACGGGCGCAGCTCGCCGCCGAGCCTCGCGGCGACCCCGGGCAGCGGGTCGCCCTCGCGCGCCCGGGAGCGAGCGATGGCCTCCAGCGCGTCGTCCCGCTCGGCCCGCAGCGCCCGCAGCGCGTCGGCGGCCATGCCGTCGACCTCGATCCGGTGCAGGGCCAGGAACGGCTCCAGGCCCTCCAGCACCCACGGGTCCAGCGGCATCGTGCGGGTGCTGTCCATCACGCCGGGCAGGCGCTCGAAGGCGTCCCCCGCGTCCGTGTCCCAGAGGACGTCGAGCTTCAACGCGGGCTCGTCGACGCCGCCCGTCATCTTCAGGGCCCCGGGCGGCACCTCGAGCCCGGTGAGCACGCGGTTCGCGCAGCGCACGGCCGGCGGGTCGAAGCGCGCTCCGTGCATCTCCTGCAGCGCCTCGGTGACCGGGACCGTCATCGGCAGGCGCAGCCGCCCGTCCGGGTGCTCGGTGCCGAGGAGGACGAGCTCCTCGGGCAGGCGGCCCGCGCGGGTGGTGAGCGCGTAGGCGCCCGTGCCGTGCCCGGCGGGCGCTGCGGACACGCGCCCGATCCAGCGCCGCTCGGTGTCCGACAGCCACTCCGCGACCTCGGGCGAGCAGCGCAGCTCGGGAAAGCGCTCGATGATCTCGGCGACGTGGACGGCCACCCAGTCGCCGACGGGCGCCGACCACTCGCGGGTGTCCCAGTCGAAGCGCCGGCCCGGGATCGCCCGCGCCGCGTTCACGATCTGCACGTCGTACGGGAAGGCGAGCACCACCTCCGGCCCGGTCGCCCCGTCGCGCAGGACGACGTTGTCGAGAGGGGGGACCGCTTCCACGCCCCCAAGGTACCGAGGCCGGGCGCGCGGCCCGCCCGCGGAGGGACCGCAGGGCGGCTCAGGCGGAGAAGGTGAGCTTGCCCCGGTCCTGCGGGTCGACGCGCACGTTGTAGCGCGAGCCGGGCCGGTAGGGCGTGACGTCGGTGCCGGCGATCGGGATCCGCAGGGTCGCGGGGTAGGGGTCGCCGGCCTCGAGCTCCACGTCCAGCTCGAGCTCGACGACGGTGTTGCCGGCCAGCCGCTCGCCCGTGTCGCGGACGGCCGTGATCGTCGCGCGGCCGGGCAGGCCCTCGGCCCACAGCCGGCGCATCTCGGCCCCGCGGGCGTTGAGCGACGCGGCCTCCGCGCTGCGCTCGGCGAAACCCGGGCGGGCGACGTCGGCCGATCCGCCCGCGGGCGTCGCGGCGGCACCGTCCTGCGTCCGCCTCGTCGTCCTGAACCGCCCCATGGTGCTGCTCCAGACCTTGCGCGTCGACCGTGCGGCGAGCCTACGCCGCACCCGGTCCCTCTCCGTCTCAGGTCGGTCTCAAACCGAGGCGGGACCGCGGATGCTCAGGCGGGACCGAAGGCCGGCGGCACCGGATCCACGAGGTCCCACAGCAGCGTCGACCAGCCGAAGTCGTGCGCCCCCATGCCCGCACCCGTGCGCGCCTCGTAGTACTCCCGGAAGCCCTCGCGGGCGACGACGGGCGTCAGGCGCGCGGCGAGCGCGTCGGCCAGGTCGCCGCGCCCGCGCCGCCGCAGGCCGAGCGACACGAGCCACAGCGAGTTGACCCAGCTCGGGCCGCGCCAGTGGCGGTGACGGCCCCACCAGGTCTCGCGGCTGGAGTGCGTGGGGTCGTCGAGCGCGACCGCGGGCAACGGCACCCCGTCGGCGAAGCGCGGCGCGAGCAGCACCTCCTCGATCAGGCGGTCGGCGATCGCGTCCGGCAGGTCGGACAGCGCCAGCGGCGCGAGCGTGTCCCAGGTGACCGGGCGCCGCGGGCCGGGAAGCGGACGCACCGCGCCGCGCACGTCGTCGAAGAAGCGCCCCGCGGACTCGTCCCACAACCGGTCCAGGAGGGCCGGCGTCCGCGACGGCCGCCCGAGCGCCTGCTCGCTGAGCGACCAGATGGTGTTCGTCAGGACCTCGCACACGACGGGTCCGCCGGCCGCGGCGATCCGCCGCGCGTCGAAGCCCCGGCGGCGGTTGGCGTGGATCAGCGCCGGGAACAGGACCCGGCCCTGCGAGCGCCGTCCCCAGACGTGGTCGAACTTCGGCGAGGCGTCCATGCCGGACTCGTCGGGCTGGATGAGCCACAGCAGGCCGTCGCCGTCCAGGTCGCGGTGGGCGTCCAGCCATGCGTGGTGGCGCTCCAGGCCGGCGCGCGCGGCGGCGTCGGCCCCCGGGTCGCCGCGGGCGCGGGCCCAGGCCCAGGCGATGATCGGCGGCTGGATCGTCGACGTCATCAGGTCCGCCCGCGAGGCGATGTTGTAGCGGACGGCCCGCTGCAGATCGAGGGGCCGGCCCCAGAGCACGGTGTGCCCGATGAAGCCGTCCTCGCGCATCGCGGCCAGCAGCGTGAGCAGCTCGGCGCGGGCACGGCCCGGGTCGTACCGCGAGCGGACGATGGCGTGGAAGCAGCTGTCCCAGTACCACTGCCAGGGGTAGGAGCGCGGGCTGGGGACGCTGAAGGCGTAGTGGCGGCCGCGGTAGTCGCCCTCGCGCCAGTTGCCCTCCAGGACGCCGCGAGCGCCCGCGGCGACGTCGAACCCGTCCGGCCCGTGGGGGGAGGTCCACGGAACCCCGGGCGGGATGGCGGGCGGGAGCGGCACGCGCGCACATCATCGCGGCTGCGGCCGACGGCGGGGGACGGGAGCACGCCGAGCGCCCGGGTCGCGGCGGCACACCGGTCCCCGTCGTGCTCTGACACGATGTCAGGCATGGCCGATCGCACAGTCGACATCCTGCTCATCGGAGGCGGCATCGCCTCCGCGACCGCCGCCCGGACGCTGCGGCAGGAGGGCTTCACGGGCTCCGTCCTCCTCGTGGGGCGCGAGCTGGATCCGCCCTACCACCGCCCGCCGACGACCAAGGGCTACCTCCAGGGCAAGCAGAGCAAGGAGGACGCCTACATCGACCTCCCGGACGACGTCGAGGTCCTGACCCGCACGTCGGTCATGTCCCTCGACCCGGCGGCGAAGACGGCGAAGCTCCAGAGCAAGGAGGAGGTCGCCTTCACGCACGCGCTGGTGGCGACGGGGGCGATGGTCCGGCGCCTGCCGCTCGACGGCGCGAACCTGGACGGCATCTACTACCTCCGCGCGCCGGGCAACGCCGACGCGCTGCGCAAGGACGCCGAGGACGCCGAGCACGTCGTGATGGTCGGCGGCTCCTACATCGGGTGCGAGACCGCGGCCTCGCTCACCACGCTCGGGAAGTCCTGCACCGTCCTGATGCAGGAGGAGGACCCGTTCGACCGGCACTTCGGGCGGACCGCGGCCCAGCACATCCGCGGCGTCCTGGAGTCCCACGGGATCACCGTGCGCGGGGGCGTGGACGTGGACGCGTTCGTGGGGGAGGGGGAGAAGGTCGAGGGCGTGCGCCTGGCCGGCGGCGAGGTCGTCCCCGCGGACCTCGTGGTCGTCGGCGTGGGCGCCCAGCCCGACGTCATGCTCGCCCGCAAGAGCGGCCTGCCGATCGGCGACCTCGGCGGGGTCCTCTGCGACGCGCGCCTGCAGGTCGAGGGCTTCCCCGGGCTGTACGCCGCGGGCGACATGTGCGAGTACGCCTCGGTGGTGCACGGCCACGCGCTGCGCGTCGAGCACGAGGAGCACGCGGCGGCGCAGGGCGCGACCGCCGCCCGCGGGATGCTCGGCGGGACCGACCCCCACACCGAGGTCCCCTACTTCTTCAGCGACCTCGCGGACTGGCTGTCGCTCGAGTACGTCGGGCCGGCGCGGGACTGGGACAGCGAGGAGGTCGAGGGATCCGTCGAGGACGGCGCCTACGCGATCACCTACCTGGACGCCCAGCGCAAGGTCCTCGGGTACCTGTCGGTGGGCGGCGCGGGGGACCTGGACGCGGCGCGGGCGGCGATCACCTCGGGCGACCCGGTCGCGGCGGCCTGAGGGGGGGGCAGGAACGACGACGGCGCCGCGGGGGCGGCGCCGTGAGGGTCCTGCTGTGGGAGTCCGGAGCGGGGCGCGGGGCCCCGCGGAACGCTACGGGTTGTCCGACAGGCCTTCGCGGTAGGCGTCGTTCGCGGACTTCTCGCCGAGGACCTGGGCGACGGCGACGCCGATCAGCACGTGGGCCAGTGCCGGGAAGGCGACGAAGAACACGACGACCAGGCCGATCGTGGCCTTGGTGGCGGTGAGGGCGACGAAGAGCGCGAGAGCCATTGCGTGCTGAACGGTATCGCACCACCGGGGACCGGCGGCGGGTGGGCGCCTCGGCAGCCTCGGCGCCGCCGCCGGGCCGGGCGGCGGGTCAGGTAGCGTCGGCGCATGGGTCGACGTCCAGGTAGGAGCGCCCGCATCGTGCTGGCCGCGCTCGGGGCAGGGCTGACGCTGGCGGGGCCCGCGCAGGGGGCGTTCGATCCCGCCTACGAGGCACGGAACTTCTCCAAGACCACCGAGCGCGCCACGCACGTGCACCTGCTGCCGGGCTACCAGGTGCAGCTGCGCGCGATCGGTCTGCGGAACGAGGCGCAGATGCTGCAGATCCTCGCCGCCGACCCGCCGCCGACCGGGCGCACGTTCGTCGGGCAGCTCTGCTTCCAGCACCAGGACGGCTGCGCCGGGGACACACGGCTCTACGACTGGGGCGACAAGGGCTACGGCAAGGTGACCCCGATCCTCTTCACCGCCCGCAACGGCTCGACGCTCTCCGGTCACGTCTGGGCGACGGTCGCGGGGCCGGCCCGGCGCCCCGGGGTGCTCATCACCAACGGGTCGGTGCAGGCCCCGGAGGAGCTCTACTGGTACACGGCGCAGACGCTGGCCAAGGCCGGCTACGTCGTGATGACCTGGGACCCCCAGGGGCAGGGCTACAGCGACACGACTGGCGAGGGTGCCGACCTGCTTGACGGCGTCCCGTCCCAGGCCGGCCAGCCGTTCTACGACGGCACCGAGGACGCGCTGGACTTCTTCTTCTCCGGGCCGGACGCGCCCTACGTGCCGCGGCCGTCGTGCTCGACCGGGACCAGCCACGCCGCGCGGCAGGTGGCGCGGGTGAGGGCGCACCTGAACTCGGCCTACAACCCGATGCACGACGTGCTCGACCTCCGCCGCGTCGGGGTCGTCGGCCACTCGCTCGGGGCGGCCGCGGTCTCGTACGTCGGGCAGCTCGATCCCCGCGTGAAGGCGATCGTCGCCTACGACAACCTCGGCGCGCCGGCGACCGCGCCCGTCAGCTGCAAGAGCGGGTCCTCGCCGCGCCCGGTGGCCGCCCTGACGAAGCCGGCGCTCGGCCTCAGCGCCGACTACGGGCTGACCCCGCAGCCCAACCTCAGCGAGCCGGACCCCGCCGCGAAGTCCGCCGGCTCCCGCGCGCTGTCGCAGGCCGGGGTCGACACCGCCGAGTTCGTCATCCGCGGCGGCACCCACTACGAGTTCTCGTTCATCCCGAACGTCGCGTTCGGCGGGTCGCTGCGTGGCGAGGACATGGCGAGCTGGTACACGACCGCGTGGCTCGACAAGTACGTCAAGGGCGGGGATCCGACGGCCGACGCCCGGCTGCTCACGGATCGCTGGCGCAGCGACGCGCCGTCCGGGGCGATCGACCCGGACCACGACGCGAACGTGTACTCGCGCTACTACCGCTCCCGGGTCGACGTCCGCACCGCGTCTGGAGCGCGCGTGAGGTGCGAGGACGTGCGGGCCGGCGGCTGCCCGGGCCTCGCGCCGGACGGGCAGAAGCTGCCGTACTCGTTCCTGGACGCGATCCGCCGGGTGGACGCGGTCGCGGGGGCGGGGA
>JAOPZU010000516.1 GCA_025963955.1 Solirubrobacterales bacterium | reverse complement strand
GCGGACACGGAGGACGGACGCCGCGTGGTGGTCCCGGCGCGGCGCAAGCTGCTCGTCGGGGGGCGGGCGCTGCGGGGCGCGGGACGTGGCCCGGCGTTCTCGGTGCTTGCCCCGCGGAACGACGGGTAGCCGCAGCGTATGGACGCGAAAGAGCAGCAGCTGGAACACCTCCGCGACGCCGTCGACCGCAAGGCCGAGGCCGCGAAGCAGGCGTCGGAGAAGCCGCCGGAGGAGGCGGCGGACCCGACCGCAGGGATCGACGGCGACCAGGCGTCGCTGTGGGCCACGGGGCGCACCCAGGACGCGCTGGATCCGCGGGCGAAGAACAGCCGTCACGGCAAGGTCACCGCCGACAAGTGGAACCAGTGAACGCCCCCGCGCGCTAGGAGCGCTCCGCCGCGATCATCACCAGGCGCAGCGTCCCCGTGCGCAGGGCGAGCGGGATGCGCGCCAGCGACAGCGCAAAGGCGCGGTCCGGGTTCTCCGGGCCGAGCAGGAAGCGGCGCGCCTGGGCGTCCGTCGCCAGGCGCCGGGCCAGGCGCCGGGCCACGATCCCCCACGTGCGGTGGGGCGCCAGCGGCCGGAAGTCCTGCGTGCGCTCCACCCGGAAGCCGGCCCGACCGAGCATCCGCTCGTACTCGGAGACCGAGCACAGCGTCGGCAGGCGGCCCTCCCGCGCGATCGGCGCCAGCAGCAGGCGTCGCTCGGCCGCGTTCGGCGCCTCGCTCGCGAACCAGTCCACCAGGACGAAGCGGCCGCCGGCCTTCAGGACGCGCGCCGCCTGGGAGAACGCGAGCGGCTTGTCGACCATGTGCGAGAGCGACTCGATCGCGACGACGGCGTCCGCCTCACCGTCCGGCAGCTCGTTCTCCAGCCAGGAGCGGACCTCGAAGCGCGGCGTCCCGCCCTGCGCGCGCGCCCAGGCGGCCTGGGCCGCCGACAGCGTGAAGCCGGTCACGTCGCAGCCGTGCTCGGCGGCCAGCACGCGGGACGTGCCGCCGTAGCCGCAGCCCACGTCGATCACGCGCGCCTGCGGCGGCAGCCGGGCGGCCTCGGCCACGAGGTCGATCATCGCCCGGGTCGCCTGTGCCGGGCTCTCGCGGCCCGTGCTCCACAGCCCGTGATGCACGTGCTCGCCCCAGATCTCGCGGTAGAACCGGTCGAGCGCGTCGTAGTGGCCGGCGACGGTGGACTCGTCGGCGGTGGCGGTTCCGGAGATCGACATGGCCGCGAACGATGGCAGGCGAGCACGGACGCCGAAGCGCCCGGTCACGCGGGTTTGTCTGTGGACGGCCCGTTCTGGGTAACCATGAGGGTCATGCCGAGCTCTCCGCCCGTCGCTCCCGCCGTGCGCACGTCCCCCTGGCCCGCCGCCGGCGGCCGCTCGCTGTCGATCCCCACGCTCGCCGGGATCGGCACCGCGTTCCCGCCCGGCCGCAGCCAGGGCGAGCTCTGGGACGGCTTCTTCCGCGAGCACTTCGAGAACCGCTCGATCGCCGAGCGCGTCTTCCGCAACTCGGGCGTCGACCACCGCCACGGCGCCGTCGACCCGCTCGTGGAGGACGTGCGCGGCTGGGGCACCCAGAAGCGCATGGAGCGCTTCATGACCGAGGGACTGCCGCTCGGCGTGGAGGCGATCGAGGCGTGCCTGGCCGACGCCGGCGTGGACCGCGCGGACGTCGGGCTGCTGTCCGTGGTCACCTGCACGGGCTACGGGACGCCCGGCGTCGACATCCTGCTGGCCCGTGAGCTGGGTCTGAGCGACCGCACGCAGCGCCTGCACGTCGGCCACATGGGCTGCTACGCCGCGGTGCCCGGTCTGGCCGCGGTCTCCGACGCGACCGCGGCGCGCGGCAAGGTGGCGATCATGCTCTGCCTGGAGCTCACCTCCCTGCACCTGCAGGAGCCGACCCGTGACGTGGAGCAGATCGTCGCGCACGCGCTGTTCTCCGACGCCGCGGTCGCCACGGCGGTCGTCCCGGACGCCCCGGGCGGCTTCGAGGTCGTCGACGTCGTCGCGCGCACGGACGTGGAGCACGCGCAGAAGATGCGCTGGGACGTCACCGACCACGGGTTCCGCATGGCCCTCTCGCCGCGCGTCCCGAAGGTGCTGGAGAAGCACGTCGCGGGCGTCGTGGAGGAGCTCCTGGCCCCGCAGAACCTGACCCCGGCCGACGTCGCCGGCTGGGCCGTCCACCCCGGCGGACCGCGCATCATCGACGTCGTCTGCGAGCAGCTGGACCTCGCCGAGGAGGATCTCGAGGAGACCGCGAGCGTCCTGCGCGAGAACGGCAACTGCTCCTCGGGGACCGTGCTGCTCGTCCTCGACCGCATTCGCGCGCGCCGCGACCTGCCGGACGGCGCGCCCGTCGTGATGATGGCCTTCGGGCCCGGGCTGACGCTGTACGCCGCGCTGCTGCGCGTGCGCTCGAGCTAGGCGGCGGCGCCCGTCTTCACCCCGTGACCCTGGTAGACCGCCGCGAGCGAGCGCGTGCGCACCATCTCGACGTCCGCGCGGCGGCGTCGCAGGAACGACACGAACTGCGGGGCGGACGGCCGCAGCCCGTGGACCTCCAGGCGCAGCCCACCGGCCAGGCACAGCCGCTGCAGCTCCCGCGGATCCACGAACAGCTCGGGGTCGTGGCAGGCGGGCGGCGGGCCGCCGCGCACCCGCTCCCCGATCGTGACGAGCGCCAGCCGCGCGAACCAGGTGCGGTTGATCGTGTCGCAGACGAAGCGGCCTCCTGGCCGCAGGACGCGCAGCGCCTCGGCGACCGTCCTCGGCAGGTCCGTCACGTGCTCGAGGATCTCGCCGGCGACGACGACGTCGAAGCTCGCGTCCGCGAACGGCAGCTGCGTCACGTCGGCGCGCACCCCCTCCACCCCGTGCTCGGCCGCGACGGCGAGCGCGGGCGCCGAGAGGTCGACGCCGACGTGCCGGTAGCCGTGGACGTGCGGCGCGAGCAGCCCGCCGCCGCAGCCGACGTCCAGCAGCTGCCCGCCGCCG
>JAOPZU010000511.1 GCA_025963955.1 Solirubrobacterales bacterium | reverse complement strand
GCCGGCGCCGGGCCCGGCGTGCTTGAGCGTGTTCGTCAGGGCCTCCTGCACGATCCGGTAGACCGCGAGCTGCAGGCCGAGCGACAGCGGGGCCGGGTTCCCCACCGATTCGTAGGCCACGGGCAGGCCGGCCGAGCGCACCTGCTCCAGGAGCGCGTCGAGCTGCGCGAGTCCGGGCTGCGGCTCCCGCGCCTGCCCGCCCGGCTCGTCCTCCCGCAGGACGCCGAGCAGGCGCCGCATCTCCGTGAGGGCCTGCCGGCCGGTCAGCGAGGTCTGCTGCATCGCGTGCCGCGCGCGCTCCGGTTCCTCGTCGACCGCGTAGCTCGCGCCGTCGGCCAGGGCGATCATCACCGACACGTTGTGCGCGACGATGTCGTGCAGCTCGCGCGCGATCCGCGCCCGCTCGGCGGCGGCGGACAGGCGCCCCTGCTGATCGCGCTCGGTCTCCAGGCGCTCGGCCCGCTCCTGCAGCGAGAGCACGAGTGCGCGCCGGTTGCGCGTGCTGGTCCCCATCACCGTGGCGGCCGTCGACAGCCCGGTCAGTCCGACGAAGGCGTGCAGGGTGTCCGGGCCGTCGACGCCCCACCGCAGGGCCGCCGCCACCACGCCGGCCTCGACGACCGCGTACGCGAGCGCGACGTGCCGCAAGGGCTGCGACACCGCGACGCCGTAGAGCGCGACGAGCAGCGCGAAGTCGCCGAGCGCCCGCACGTCCGCCAGCCACTGCCCGGCCGCGACCGCCACCAGCAGGCTGAAGACCGGCACGGGCCGGCGGCGGCGCAGCAGCAGCGGCAGGATCAGGGCGACGCTGAAGAGCCGCGCGTCGCCCGTGTTCACGAGGTCGCCCACCCGCCCCGGCAGCAGGGCGGCCAGGAGGAACACCACGACCGCCACGTCCGCGAGCACCGGCAGGCGCTGCTGGGCCCGCGCCGCCCGGCGGCCCAGCTCGATGATCACGCCCGGCACGCCGCTCACCGTAGCGTCAGGCGTCCCGCCGCACCATGCGCACCGCGGCCACCGCGATGACCACCACCGTGTAGGCGCAGAAGACGGCGAAGCCGCCCCAGGTGGACAGGTGGTGCGGGTCCTCGAACGTGCTGGTCGTGACGGTGAAGCCCGCGTTGAGCGGGAGGTAGGGGTTGACCGAGTCCCCGACCGAGGCCGGCAGCAGCGCGGTGATGCCCGGCAGGACGAACAGCAGGCCGACGAACGCGGCGATGCCCCCGGCCGTGTTGCGCACGAGGGCGCCGAGACCCATGCCGAGCGCACCGACCACCGTGAGGAAGAGCGCCGTCCCGATCACCGCGCGCAGGGCGTGCGGGTCGCCGATGCCGTGCTGGACGTGGTGCTGGGTGACGATCGCCTGCACGGCGAAGAAGGCGATCGCGGTCGAGACGAGCATCGTCACGAAGGTGACGGCGCTGAAGACGCCGAGCTTGGCCCACAGCACGGGCAGGCGCCGCGGCACGGCCATCATGCTCGAGCGGATCATGCCGGTGGAGTACTCGCCGCTGATCACCAGGACGCCGAGCACGCCGATCGCCAGCTGCGCGAGGTGATACCCGCCCACGCCGTTGTCGATCGAGTCGAACGTCGTGCGGTCGTGGAGGCTGAGCGTGTTCCAGCGGTTCATCTGCACGGCGGCGATGCCGATCGCGATGACGACCATGGCGAAGACGGCGGCGACCAGCGACCAGCGCGTGGAGCGCAGCGACCAGAGCTTCGTCCACTCCGAGCGCGCGACGCGCGCCTGCGTGACCTTGCCGCGGAAGGCGCCGCGGTCGCGGGGCGGAAGGGCGGTGTGGGTGGGGGCGGTGGTGCTCATGCGGCCAGCTCCAGGTCGGCGGGGGTGTCGGTGGTGGCCCGGGCGCCGGTGCGGTACTCGACCGCGTCCCCGGTCAGGCGCATGTACGCGTCCTCGAGCGAGGCGCGCAGCGGCGTGAGCTCGTGGAGGACGACGCCGGCCGCGGAGGCGAGCTCGCCGATGCGCTCGGCGGGAAGGCCGCGCACCTCGAGCACGTCGGCCTCCTGGCTGCTGACGCTGACGCCGTCCGCGGCCAGCGCGGTGCGCAGCGCGGGCGCCTGGGGGGACCGCACGCGGACCGCGGCGTTGGCCGAGGCCTGCTGCACGACGTCCTCCACGGTGGTGTCCGCGATGAGCCGGCCGCGGCCGACGATCACCAGGTGCTCGGCGGTCAGCGCCATCTCGCTCATCAGGTGGGAGGAGAGGAAGACGGTGCGGCCCTCGGAGGCCAGCTGCTTGAGCAGGTTGCGGATCCAGAGGATGCCCTCGGGATCCAGGCCGTTGGCCGGCTCGTCGAGGATCACGGTCTCCGGGTCGCCCAGCAGCGCCGCGGCGATGCCCAGGCGCTGGCCCATGCCGAGCGAGAAGCCGCCGGCGCGCTTGCGGGCGACCTTCGTCAGGCCGACCATGTCGATGACCTCCTGCACGCGCGCGGCACCGATGCCGTGCGTCTGGGCCATCGCGAGCAGGTGGTGGTAGGCCGAGCGGCCGGTGTGGATCGCGCGGGCCTCCAGCATCGCGCCGATCTCGTGGAGCGGCGCCTCCAGGTCCCGGTAGTCGCGACCGTTGACGGTGACGGACCCGGAGGTCGGCGCGTCAAGGCCGAGGATCATCCGCATCGTTGTCGACTTCCCGGCGCCGTTGGGCCCGAGGAAGCCGGTCACGATCCCGGGTTGCACCTCGAAGGTGAGGTCCTCCACCGCGGTGAACTCCCCGTAGCGCTTGGTCACGTGCTGGACGTCGATCATGGAACACATGGTCCGCCTCGAAGCCTCCCGTGGCTATGCACCGCGAGGATGGACCTTGCCGCGGCGCGTCCCCACCAGGTCGCACGCCACCCTCGTCCGCAGGTCGCACGCGCACCGTTCCGGCGGGTCCGGCGCCAGCTTTTGGGCACCCTAACCCGATCTGTCGTAGGGTTCCCTAACCATGGCGACTCCAGCTCCCTCTCGCCCGTCCTCCCCGTCCGCCTCCGACTCGGCCTCCAGCCGCCGGACGGCGTGGTGGGTGCTCGCGCTGGCCGTGGTCGCCGGCGCGGTCTACCTCATGGCGACCGCCTCCACCGGGCCGGTCGATCCGACCGAGGTCTCGGGGCCGCAGAGCCACACGACCGTCGTCTTCAACAGCGCGATCATCGTCTTCCGCGAGGGGCTCGAGGCCGTCCTCATCTTCGCGGCGATCACCGCGAGCTTCGTCGGCGCGAACCAGCGCCGCCGCCGGCCCGTGGTCCTCGGGGCGGCCTGCGCCTTCGGCTTCGCCGTCGTGACGTGGTTCCTCGTGCAGGCGCTCCTGGACGCCGCCGACTCGCTCGGCCCCAAGCTCGAGGCGATCACCGGCTTCGTCGCCGTCGTCGTCCTGCTGCTGATCCTCAACTGGTTCGTGCACAAGGTCTACTGGACCTCGTGGATCAGCCGGCACCACAAGCAGCGCAAGAAGCTCCTGGCCACGAGCGGCCTCGGAGCCACGCTCGGCCTCGTCGCGCTCGGCTTCACGAGCGTCTACCGCGAGGGCTTCGAGGTGGTGCTCTTCCTGCAGAACCTCAAGCTCAAGGAGGGGTCGACGCCGGTCCTGGAGGGCCTCGGCCTCGGGCTGCTCGGCACCGCCGTCGTCGGGGTCATCACCTTCAGGCTCCACCACAAGCTCCCGTACAAGCGCATGCTGATCGTGACCGGCGGCCTCGTCGGCGTCGTCCTGGTCGTGATGATCGGCGGCACCGCGCTGAGCTTCCAGGAGCTCGGCTGGATCCCGCGGCACGAGCTGCCGTTCACCGTGCCGGGGTGGCTCGGATCCTGGTTCGAGATCTACGGCACCTACGAGACGATCGGCATCCAGGTGCTCGCGGCGGCGTTCGTCATCGGCTCCTACCACCTGGCCGAGTACCTGAAGGTCACCCGGCCCCAGCGCCGCGGCCTGCAGCCGACGGCGGTGCGGGCCACGAGCGCCCCCGTGGACGAGGCCGGCCAGGAGTCGGCCGCGGCCGCCCGCG
>JAOPZU010000503.1 GCA_025963955.1 Solirubrobacterales bacterium | reverse complement strand
GGCGCCGCCCCCGGCTGGATCGTCGGAGCCCGGCCCGGGGCCCGGACGGCCGCCCTCGCGCGGCGGTTCGGCGCCCGCCGCTTGACCGATCTGGGCACCTACCTCGTTCCCGCCGGCCACGCGCGCGCCTTCGCGGACGGGCTGCGGCAGACCGGTCTGCTGAGCTTCGCCGAGCCGAACGTGCGCCGGCACCGCAGCGCCTTCGAGGCCGATCCCGGCGGCTGGTCGCGGGGCGCCATCGCCTCCCCCACCCTGGCCGTGCCGCCGCTCGATCCCAAGGCCCAGGCCGGGATCGTCGACCAGCGCGTCGACATCACGCGGCCGGACCTGAAGAACGTGACGATCCTCCCCGGGTCCACGCCGAACGTCGACGGCGGCCACGGCACGGAGGGCGCGTCGGTCATCGGCGCCGCCGCCGACGGCGAGGGCATCCTCGGCACCTACCCGGGCGTGCACATCAACGCCTACGGCGTCCCGCTCGACTTCGACTGCGCGGATTCCGCGGCCGGGATCAACGCCGTCCGCAAGAGCGGGGTCGCCGCGATCAACATGAGCTACGGCTCGACCTCGCCCTGCTTCGCCGAGTTCCGCGAGCTCCAGTACGCGCTCGCGAACGGCGTGGTCACCGTGGCCGCCAGCGGCAACGAGTTCCAGGCGGGCAACCCGGTCACCTATCCCGCCGGCCTGCCGCACGTCCTCAGCGTCGCCGCCGTCGGGAAGGACCTCAAGCCGTCCTCGTTCTCGACGGCCAACGCCGCGGTGGACCTGGCCGCGCCGGGCGAGGAGGTTCCGGTGGACAGCCCGCCCGCCTACGACCAGGACGGCACGATCGACGGCTTCTCGCTGGTGGACGGCACGAGCTTCGCGGCTCCCGCCGTCACGGGGGCCGCGGCCTTCGTCAAGGCCGCGCGGCCCGAGCTCAGCGCCGGCCAGGTGGCCGACGTGCTGCGCGCGACGGCGACGGACGTCGACGCCAAGGGCTACGACTCGAACACGGGCTACGGCCTCGTGAACCTGGATCGCGCGGTCGTCGCCCCGGCGCCCGCCGTCGATCCGCTGGAGCCGAACGACGAGATCATGTGGGTCGACGGCACCGCCTTCACGAAGGCGGACAAGCCGATCTACGACGGGCGCCGCACCGCCACGCTGCGCGCGCTCGTGGACCAGGTGGAGGACCCGCTCGACGTCTACCGGATCAAGGTCCCGGCGCGCTCGCGGGCGACGATCACCCTGAAGCCGCGGTACGGCGACCCGGACCTGGAGCTCTTCCGCCAGAGCGCGACGAGCACCTCGCAGACGAGCCGGCTCATCGCCGCGAGCCGCCGCAACGGCACGGCCACCGACAGCTCGACGCTCGTCAACGGCGGCGCGCGGTACGCGATCGCCTACGTCGTGGTGGAGATCGACCCGCGCGTGAAGAACCTGGCGGCGGGCTACACCCTCACGGTCAGGAAGGCGGCCGCGCGCCGCTGAGGGGTCGGCCCGGCTCAGCCGAGCTGGGCCTGCACCCGGGCGAGCGTCGCCTGGTTCTTCTGCAGCGCGACCTCGAGGGACGCGAACTGCTTGCGCAGCGCGGTCTCCCGCGTGGCCAGGCGGTCGTCGAAGCGCGACAGCCCGTCCTTGATGCTCGTGAGGGACGCGGTGCTGCTCGTGATTCGGGCGTCGAACATGCCGCCCGCCTGCGTGAGCGGGTCGAGCACCTGCTCGAGCTTCTGCGCGAACCCGGGCCCGCTCGTCGACGCGCCGAGCAGCCGGCGGACGCCGGCGGGGTCCTTGTCGAGCTTCGCCCGCAGCACGGCGCTGTCCAGCGTCAGCTTGCCCGCGATCGCGTCCGGGCTGAGCGTGCCGGAGCCCGTGCTCGTGCCCGTCGTGATGCCGAGCTCGGAGAGCTGGTCGAGGGCGGACGGCGCCCCGGCCACCGAGCTGGAGACGATGTTCCGCAGCGAGCCGAGGATGCCGTTCAGCCCGGTGTCGCCGAACAACGAGCCCTGGCGGGCCTCGATCTCGGTCGAAGCGTTCGGGATGCGCTTCTCGGTCGTCCGCGAACGGATCGCCTCGACCGTCGCGTTGTAGGCGGTGACGAAGGCCTTGGCCGCGTCGACGATCGCGCCCGGGTCCGCCCCCGGGGTGGTGACGCTGACCGCGGTGCCGGTCGAGGTGCCCTTGAGCGTCAGCTCGAGCCCGGCGACGGCGTCCGTCACCACGTTCGAGGCGCGGGTGTAGCCGACGCCGTCGACGGTGAAGGAGGCGTCCGCGCCGGCGAGGGTCGTCCCGTTGGCGACCATCGCGCCCGTCGCGGTGGCGGTCGACGCAGCTCCGGTGGCCTTGGCGGAGAGCGCCAGCCGGCCGCCGACGTTGACCGCGAAGGCCCCGGCGTCCTCGTCGCCGTTGATGGCCGCGACCGCGTCGTCGAGGCTCGCGCCGGAGGCGAGGGGCACGGCGTGACCGTTGACGGTGATGGAGTCCGCGGCGCCCGGCGGGGTGTAGTCGAAGGTCGACTGCGCGGCCCGGGCGAGACCGCTCACGGTCACCGTGTGCCCGCCCGAGGCGGCCCCCGCGACGATGCGCGCCGCGACCTTGGTCGTGTCGGCGCTCTCGACGCTCTGCGTGTCGGCCCACGTCCCGGCCGAGCGCAGCGTCGTGGCCGCGAGCTTCAGCGACGACAGCTTCGCCGCGACGTCCTTGAGCGCGTCCGAGCGGGCCTGCGCGGCGGCCTGCTTCATGCTCAGGCTCGTCCGCGGCGTCTTCTCCACGTTCATGAGCTGCGTGATGATCGCCTCGGTGTCGAGGCCGGACGCAAGCCCGGTCATCTGGATGCCCGCCATGCCGCCTCCCTACGTCGTTCCGGCGCGGCCGTAGGCCGCGAGGACCCCGGCCGGCGGCGGCGTGGGGGGCGGACCCTGCTGCGGATCGACGGCCTGCGTCAGCGGCAGCCGGTCGACGGCGCCGTCCGGCCCGAGCAGGGACGCGACGACCTTCCCGCTGAGACGGTCGTTGTCGAACATGACCTGGCGGCCCTCGGCCTTCAACTGGTCGAAGAGCTTGGCCGCCGCCTCGACCTCGTCCCACACCTCGGCGGGAATGCGGTCCCCGGCGATCCGCGGGATCGGGACGTCCCGGCGGCGCCGGGCCTCCTCCAGCTCGTAGACCCGCGCGAACGTCGGGCCGCCCGTTCCCGGGGTGCCCGGCACGCCGGGGGCCGGCGCGCGCGACGCCGGTCCGCTCAGGTCTTGGATGCCGGTGCTCGCGCCCGGCGGGGTTCCGATCGGGAAGCTCATGGGTGGGTCCTCCTGGACTGATGGCCGGTCCATCCGTGGGCCGGGTGCTGTCGCCTCGGCCTGGGTGGTCGGCTGGTCCGAGGAGGGCTTGAGCTAGGGGCTGGCCGTTCGTACGAGGCGGGCAGGATCCAGCGTGTCGGCCTCGGCGCGCAGCACGGCGGCGTCCTCGGGCAGTCCGCGTGCCTCCGCGACGGCGGCGAGGCCGCGAACGGCCGCCGCGTCGGGGCCGAGCGTCTCGCAGACGGTGATCCACTCCTCGGCTGCGCTCTCCAGGAAGCCCCGGCGCAGGTAGAGCGCGGCGAGGCGCTCATGCCGGTCGCGCGCGCCCAGGGGCATGCGGGCCAGGACGGCGGCCAGCGCCTCGAAGGCGTCGAAGCGCTCGAGGCGCGCCAGGGCGTCGAGCATCACGCACACCGGGCCGGCGGCCTCGGCGGGCACCGGGTCCGGGGACCCGGCCCAGGCCCGGAGCGCCGCCCGCT
>JAOPZU010000454.1 GCA_025963955.1 Solirubrobacterales bacterium | reverse complement strand
TCGTCGTGCTGCGCGACGTGCCGGTGCACCCGCTGCGGACCACCCCGTCCGCGTGCCGCGCGAGCGCCGCCTCGACGCACGGGGTGGTCCGCAGCGGGTGCACCGGCACGTCGCGCAGCACGACGATGCGCCGGACGCTCGCCGGCAGGGCCGCCCACGCTCCCCGGTACCCCACGACCTTCGTCGCCAGGTGGCTGCGCCCGGGCTGGGTGAAGACGCGCGCGCCGGCGTGGGCGGAGACGAAGACGGCGGCGATCTCCGGGTGCCGGGCGAGGAACGCGACGACGGCGACGTTGTGGCGGCGGCACGGCTCGCGCGCCTCCACCGCGATGCGCGCGTCGGCGGTGGAGAACGGGCAGCTCGACTTCGTCAGCGACAGTCCGCGCCAGCCCGCGGTCCGCGCCGCCACGGCGAGTGCGGCGCGCCAGTGGCTCGCGTGGCTGTCCCCGAGCAGCGCGACGGTCCGGCGGGCCCGGCCGGCGGGCTCCCCGAACGCGCAGACCTCGAGGTTCGCGTCCTGACCGGGCTCGGGCGCGGCGGGGACGCACGGGGCGTCAGGGACCAGGAGCGCGTCCTCCGGCGCGGGCGTCACGACGGTCCGCAGCGCCGGGTTCGTGCACGGCCTCCCGGGGGCGCGGGCGGCGGCACCGAGGCAGGGCAGGGGCCCGGCGGCGGTCCCGCTCGTGGTGCCCCCGAGGCCGAGCGCGGCCGGCGCGATCACCAGGACCGCGAGCGCGAGACGGGCCGGGAGGGCGGGACGGCGCACACGGCGAAGGGTAGGCGCTCGCCCGTGCCGCCGGTCCACCGGACGGGCGCTCAACCCACCGGCGAAGCGGCCGATGACGGGATGGCCGTGCTCCAACCTCCGCCCACCCTGCAGCGCGACGCGGCCTTCCGGGCCCTGGCCGCGAACCTGCCGGACATGCTCGTCGTCGTCTTCGACGCCGGCCTGCGCGTGCGGATGATGGAGGGTGGCGGCGTCGAGCACGTCGCGCTGCCGGGGGCCGCGTACGAGGGCCGGCACGTCAGCGAGACCCTCGACCCGTCGACGCGCACGGAGATCCTCGAGCGCTACCGCGACGCGATCGTCGGCCATCGCAGCGCGTTCGCCTACTCCTCGATCCAGAACGCCCGGCAGTACCAGGTCACGGTCGGCCCGCTCGGGGGCGGCCCGCCCGAGGAGCCGCTCGGGATCGCCGTCTGGCACGACGTGACGGAGCGCAACGCGGTCTACCAGCGGCTGCAGCACCTCGCCGACCACGACCCGCTGACGGGTCTGGTCAACCGGCGCCGCTTCGAGCAGGAGGTCGACCGGCACCTCGCGCTCTGCCGCCGCTACGGCCCGCGCGGCGCGGTTCTCCTGATCGACATCGACCACTTCAAGTACGTCAACGACACCCTCGGCCACGGCGCCGGCGACGAGCTCATCGCGCAGATCGCCGACGCGCTGCGCCAGCGGCTGCGCGAGTCCGACGTCATCGCGCGGCTCGGGGGCGACGAGTTCGCCGTCCTGCTGCCGCAGGTCGACCTGGCGGGGGCGACGGCCGTCGCGGACTCGCTCGTCCGCGGCCTGCGCGGCCACGCCCGCGGGACCGCCGACGGCCGCCTGCGCCGCGTCACCGCGTCGATCGGCCTGGCGCTCCCGGGGGAGGAGGAGATCAGCGCGGACGAGCTGCTCACGCGCGCCGACCTCGCCATGTACGACGCCAAGGAGGCGGGCCGCGACCGCGCCGAGATCTATCGCGACGAGGCCGCCGAGGCGGAGGCCGAGGCGGGGGTGGGTGGCCCGGGCTCCTTCGGGGTCGCGACGGGCATCCGCACCCGCGTGCGCTGGCTGGACCGGGTGCAGGCGGCGCTCGAGGAGGACCGCTTCGTCCTCCACGGTCAGCCGATCGTCGACCTCGCCACGGGGGAGACGGTCGCCCACGAGCTGCTGCTGCGGATGCTCGCCGACGACGACAGCCTGATCCCGCCGTTCGCCTTCCTGCCGGTCGCCGAGCGCTTCGGCCTGATCCCCGCCGTGGACCGCTGGGTGGTGGACAAGGCGATCACGCTCGCCGCCGCGCACGGCTCGCGCTTCAGCATCAACCTGTCGGCGAAGTCGCTCGGCAGCAACGAGCTGATCGGCTTCATCGCCGAGCGGATCGCCGCCGCGGGCGTCGAGCCGACGGTGCTCACCTTCGAGATCACCGAGACCGCGGCGGTCACGAACATCGCCTCGGCCCGGACCTTCGCGGAGGGCCTGCACGACCTCGGCTGCCGCCTGTCGCTCGACGACTTCGGCGCGGGCTTCGGCACCTTCTCCTACCTGAAGCACCTGCCCTTCGACGAGGTCAAGATCGACGGCGAGTTCGTCTCGGGCTGCACGGCCTCCTCGTTCGACCAGATGGTGATCGACGCGGTCGTCCAGATGGCGTCGAAGCTCGGCAAGACCACGGTCGCCGAGTTCACCGGGGATCGCGCGACGGCCGACCTGTTGCGGAACGCCGGCGTGACCCACGCCCAGGGCTTTTACCTGGGGCGCCCCGGGCCGCTGCTGCTGGGCGACGTACCGACGACGAGTTGAGACGTGAGGTGCTCGGATGTCCGCGGCCGCTCCGGGGGAACCGGACAAGCGTCCAGGGACCTGCATCCGCGCCACCGCCGGCCGACCACCTGACTGTGAGCGAGTCCCCCTTCCGGTTCGGCTTGGAGCGTGTACGCGAAGTCCGCGTGCACGACGAGCGGACCGCCCAGGAGATCCTGGCCTCGAGCCTCGGGGTGCGTGGCCGCCAGCAGGCCGCGCTCGCCGCGGCCGAGCAGCAGCTCGCCAGCGGCCGTCGGGGTGTCGCGCCC
>JAOPZU010000449.1 GCA_025963955.1 Solirubrobacterales bacterium | reverse complement strand
CTGGATGCCGGCGCGCTGCAGCGCGATCGAGGTGCCGATGCCGGAGAACCCGGCGCCGATGATGACGACCTCGTGGTCGGGAGAGACGGCGGTGACGGTGGACACGGGCCGAGCCTAATCGCCGGGGGCCGGCACGCGCACCGCACCCGTCGCGTCCGCACCCCGAGCGGCTACCGTCGCCCCATGAACCGCGACCGCTTCCCAGGACTGTCCGACGGCTGGGCCCGCCTCGACGGCCCGGGCGGGACGCAGGCGCTCGACGCCGCGATCGACGCGATGGCGGACTGGATGCGCTCCGGCTCCTCCGCCAACGACGGCGGTGCGTTCGCGGCGTCGCACGCGACGGGTGCCCTGGTCGACCGCACGCGCGAGCGCCTCGGGGAGCTGCTGGGCGGGACCGCGGACGGCATCACGATCGGCCCGTCGATGACGGCGCTGACGCTCCGCTTCGCCGCGGCCGTCGGGCGGACGCTGCAGCCGGGGGATGAGCTGATCTGCACCCGGCTGGACCACGACGCCAACGTCGCGCCCTGGCTCATCGCCGCGGAGCGGGCCGGCGCCGTCGTCCGCTTCGCCGAGCCCGAGCCGGGGACGCTCGCGCTGCCGGCCTCCGCCGTCGCCGCGCAGCTGAGCGAGCGCACGCGCTGGGTCGCAGTGACGGGCGCCTCCAACGCGGTCGGCACCGTCCCGGACCTTGCGGGGATCGCCGAGAGCGCGCACGCCGCCGGCGCCCGCGTCTTCGTCGATGCGGTGCACCACGCCGCGCATCGCCGGATCGACGTGGCGGCGCTGGGCTGCGACGCCCTCGCGTGCTCCCCGTACAAGTGGTTCGGCCCGCACGCGGGCGTGCTCTGGGCCCGGCCCGAGCTGCTGGGCGAGCTCGGCCCGGACAAGCTGCGCCCGTCCTCGGACGCGGTCCCGGAGCGGTGGGAGGTCGGGACGCCGTCCTACGAGGCGCTGGCCGGGATCCTCGCCGCGGCGGACTACCTGCTCGACCTGGACTGGGCGGCCGTGCGCGCGCACGAGGACGCCCTGCTGGAGCGGATGACGCGCGGACTGACCGCCATCGAGGGGGTCACCGTTCACGGTGGCGCACCGGACCGGACCGCGACGGTCATGTTCACGCTCGCGGGCCACGACCCCGAGGCGGTGGCGGTCGCGCTGGCCGAGCGGCAGGTCGCGGTCTGGCACGGCAACTACTACGCACTCGAGCTGCACCGGCTGCTCGGGCTCGAGGATCGCGGCGGCGCGGTGCGTGCCGGGGTCGTCCACTACAACGACGAGGCCGACGTCGACCGGCTGCTCGAGGGTGTCGCGGCGCTGACCCGCTGAACCGCCGGGCGCGCCCTAGGCTGGACCCTGCATGCGCGCCGGCGTCCTCTTCGGCCTCGGGGCCTACAGCCTCTGGGGCCTCTTCCCCCTCTACTTCCCGCTGCTGGATCCGGCCGGGCCGGTCGAGGTGCTCGCCCACCGCATCGTGTGGTCGCTCGTCTTCGTGGTCGGCGTCCTCGCCGCCCGCAGCCGGCTGCGCGGCCTGCGCGCGCTGGCCGCCGACCGCCGCACCCTGGTGCTGCTGAGCGCCTCCTCGGTGCTCATCGCGACGAACTGGGGCGTCTACATCTACGCGGTCAGCGCGGACCACGTGATCGAGGCGGCGCTCGGCTACTTCGTGAATCCGCTGGTGAGCGTCGGCTTCGGCGTGCTCGTGTTCAAGGAGCGACTGCGGCCCCTGCAGGTCGCGGCGCTCGTCCTCGGCCTGGTCGCGGTCGTGATCCTGACCGCGTACTCGGGCGGCTTCCCGTGGATCTCGCTCGTGCTCGCGGCGAGCTTCGGCACCTACGGCCTGCTGAAGAAGCTCGCGGACGTCGGCGCGAGCGAGGGCCTGGCCGTCGAGACACTCGTCCTGCTGATCCCGGCCGCCGCGTACCTCGCGGCGCTCGGCGCCAGCGGGGACGGCACGTTCACGCAGGAGGGGCCCGGCCACCTGCTGCTGCTCGCCGCGGCCGGGCCGGTGACGGCGATCCCGCTGGCGCTGTTCGGCGCCTGCGTGACCCGGGTCCCGCTGTCGACGGTCGGCCTGCTGCAGTACCTCACGCCGGTGCTGCAGTTCCTCATCGGCTGGCTCGTCCAGGGGGAGGACATGCCGACGAGCCGCTGGGTCGGCTTCGCGCTGGTGTGGACCGCGCTGCTCGTGCTCAGCGCGGACGCGGTGCGGGGCACGGGACGCACGGTCCCGGGCCCCGCGACCGGCTCAGGCGATCAGGGCGCCGCGCCTGCCGAGCCCTGCGTCTTGTAGATCGACTGCGTCGACAGGTACGCCTGCAGGCCCTCCGGCCCGAGCTCGCGGCCGAGCCCGCTGGCCTTGACGCCGCCGAACGGCGCGGCCGGGTCCGGGAGGTAGTGGTTGATGCCGATCGACCCGGTCTGCACGCGACGCGCGAACGCCTCGCCGCGCTCCTGGTCCGTCGTCCACACGGAGCCGCCGAGGCCGAACTCGGAGTCGTTGGCGATCGCGAGCGCCTCCTCGTCGCTGTCGTACGGGATCACCGACAGGACCGGCCCGAAGATCTCCTCCTGGGCGATGGTCTGGCTGTTCTCCACGTCGGCGAAGATCGTCGGCTGGACGAACCAGCCGCGCTCCTGGTCGCTCGGGTTGCCGCCGGCCACGACGCGCGCGCCCTCGGCCTTGCCCTTGGCGATGTAGCCCTCCACGCGCTCGCGCTGGCGGGCGCTGGCCATCGGCCCGATCTGGGTGGCGGGATCGAGGGCGTCGCCGACCTGCAGCGCGTCGGCCAGGCCGCCGAAGACCTGCAGCACCTCGTCGTAGCGCGAGCGCGGCGCGAGGACGCGCGTCCCGAGGAAGCACGTCTGCCCGTTGTTCAGGAGCGTGGCGCTGAAGAGGTTCTCCGCCGCGGTGGCGAAGTCGGCGTCATCCAGGACGATCGCGGCGGACTTGCCGCCGAGCTCGAGGGTGACCGGGCGCAGCAGCTCGCCGCAGCGCGCGGCGATGGAGCGGCCCGCCGCGGTGGAGCCCGTGAAGGCGACCTTGTCGACCCCCGGGTGCTCGACGAGATGGGCGCCGACCTCACGGCCGCCGGGAACGATGTTGATGACGCCGTCGGGGATGCCCGCCTCGCGGATCGCCTCGGCCAGCTCGAGGGAGTCGAGAACGGTCTCGGGGCTCGGCTTCATGACCACGGTGCACCCCGCGGCCAGCAGCGGCGCGAGCTTGAACGCCGCCAGCGACTGCGGGAAGTTCCACGGGACGATCGCGCCGACGACGCCGACCGGCGTCTTCTCGACGAGGATCTTGCCGCCGAGGATGCCGTCGCGCTCCTCGCGCAGCGGCGTGGCACGGGCCAGGCCGGCGTAGTAGCGCAGCAGCAGCGACGGGAAGACGGCCTCCAGCTGCTGGGCGATCGCGATCGGCATGCCGTTCTGCATCGAGATCCGGCGGGCGATCTCCCCGGAGCGCGCGTCGAAGGCGTCGGCGAGGCGCTCCATCGCGGCGGCCCGGTCCTCGGCGCTCCACGAGCGCCAGCCCTGCGGGTCGTCCATCGCCGAGCGGGCGGCGGCGACCGCGGCGTCGATGTCCTCGGGCGTTCCGTCCGGGACGGACCCGATCAGCTCCTCGGTGCTGGCCGAGTGCACCTCGATGCGGCCTGATCCCTTAGGGGCGACCCACTCGCCCCCGATGAAGAACTCGTTGCTCTCGATCAACGTCTGCGTGCTCATGCCGGTTCTCTGCTCCTGTGACGGAATCCTGTTGACGGTCTGTCAAGACGACGCTACCGGCCGCGGAGCTCCGCCGGGAGCGATTCGTCGTGTGCCGACAGCGACGGGGTGGAGGTTTGGCCGAAGCCGACAGCGCACGCGGGCTGCCAGACTCCAGGGGGTGACCCCCACCGATCACGGCGATCCCGGCGACGCGCCGACCCTGGCGCTCCCGCTGACGCCGGTCCCGGACGTGCCGCGCCGCTCCCCCGCCGAGGAGGCGCGGACGCTCACGCGCATGACGAACGCGGGAACGCTCGCCTCCCTCACCGCCGACGGCGACCCGTGGGCCTCGTTCATCACCTACGGCGCGCTCGAGGACGGCTCGCCCGTGCTCTGCGTCTCGCGGCTGGCCGAGCACGGCCGCAACCTCCACGCGGACCCGCGCGCGAGCATCGCGATCGTCCAGCCGGAGGCACCCGCGGATCCGCTGGCCAGCGCGCGCGTGACCCTCGCCGGCGTCGC
>JAOPZU010000423.1 GCA_025963955.1 Solirubrobacterales bacterium | reverse complement strand
TCGGGCGCCAGCTCCAGGGATCGCGGCCGCGTCGACGGATGCCAGCTCGCCAGCAGGTAGACCGGGTCACCAACCGCGAACGCGCTGTACCGCGAGCGCATCAGCGCCGCGGCGGTCGGCGCGGCCGCCCGGCCGGAGCCGCGGCGCCGGTGCAGTTCCCCGCAGCAGGCGGCGAACGCCGCCCCGGAGCCGCACGGACAGACCGCCGGGGCCCGCGGGCTCACCCGGCGTCGGCCTCCCCCACCCGCAGCAGCTGCTTGCCCGTGTTGCTCCCGTCGAAGAGCCCGTTCAGGCAGTCGATGGCGTTCTCCAGCCCGTCCACGACGTTCTCGTCGCTCTGCAGCCGCCCGTCGCCGAGCAGCCCCGCGAGGTGCTCGATCGCCTCCGGAAAGCGGTCGGCGTGGTCGAGCACGAGGAAGCCGGTCATCGACGCCCGCCGCATGATGAGCTGGCCGATGCTGAGCTGCCCGGCCCACGAGGAGGTCGCGTCGGCCGACTCGTACTGCGAGATCATCCCGCAGAGGGCGACGCGGGCGCCGATGTTCAGGTGCAGCAGCACCTCGTCCATGATGACGCCGCCGACGTTCTCGAAGTTCACGTCCACGCCATCCGGGACCGCGGCCGCGAGCTGCTGCCTCCAGTCCGCCGCCTTGTAGTCCACGCACACGTCGAAGCCGAGCTTCCCCACGACGTGGGCGCACTTCGCGGCCCCGCCCGCCAGGCCGACCGTCCGCGCGCCCCGCGCCTTCGCGAGCTGCCCGGCGATCGACCCGACGGCGCCCGCGGCGGCGGAGACGACGACCGTGTCGCCCGGCTCCGGGCGCCCGATGTCGATCATGCCGAGGTACGCCGTGATCCCGGTGTGCCCGAGGGCCCCGAGGAACATCGTCAACGGCGCGGGGAGCGGCTCGGGCAGCCGCGTGTACGGGCCCTCGTCCGTCGCGTCGTCCATCACCGCGTAGTCCTGGAAGCCCGTCCAGCCGAGGACGAGCGAGCCGACCGGGAAGTCCTTCCGCCGTGAGGCGACCACCTGCCCCACGCCGAGGCCGCGCATCACCGCGTCGAGCGGGACGGGCGGCATGTAGGAGCGCATCTCGCTCATCCAGATGCGGTTGGACGGATCAAGCGAGAGGTAGAGGGTGCGCACGAGCGCCTGACCGTCGGCGAGCTCGGGGATCGGCTCCTCCACGAGCTCGAGGTTGGCGCCCGTCACGCGCCCGTCGGGGCGGCGGCGCAGGCGGAAGCAGCGGTTGTGCTGGGGCGTGGGCATGACCGGGACGTTCGCCGACCGGCCCGGCGGGCGCCTGTGGCCGTGCCCCAACCGCGGGCGCCCGGTCTGTGCGCGCGTCCAGCCCGTAGATTGGGGCGCTTGTCCGACGTCGTCTTCGTCGCCGTGGTCGCCCTGCGCCTGCTGCTCCCGCTCGGGATACCGAAGTACCCGCTGCCGTTCATCCTCGCCGCGCTCGTGCTCGACGGCGTGGACCAGACGATCTTCCAGACCGTCCACGCCGGCGGGGTCCTGGACAATTACCAGGACTACGACAAGGCGCTCGACGTCTACTACCTGACGATCGCCTACGTCTCGACGCTGCGCAACTGGCTCGACCCCTACGCCCTCGGCGTGGCGCGCTTCCTCTTCTACTACCGCCTGGCCGGAACCCTCGCGTTCGAGCTGAGCGGGGCGCGGCCGCTGCTGCTCGTGTTCCCGAACACGTTCGAGTACTTCTTCATCTTCTACGAGACGGTCCGCCTGTTCTGGAACCCGGCCCGGATGCCGGCGCGGCTCGTGCTCGGCTCGGCGGCGGCGATCTGGGTCTTCGTGAAGCTCCCGCAGGAGTACTGGATCCACATCGCCGAGCTCGACGTGACCGAGCAGCAGGCGCGCCACCCGTGGGTGCTGCCCGCGTTCTTCTCCGCCTGCGCGCTCGTCCTGCTGGCGGCGGCCCGGTTCCGCTCCCGGCTGCCGGCCTGGGACCGCACGCCGCGGGTCGACGTGGACGCGCACATCGACCGCCCGGCGAGCGCCGCCGCCACCCCGCGCCGCGACCTGGGGGCGATCCTGAGCGTCGCCGTCCTGGAGAAGGTGGTCCTGCTGGCGATGATCGCCGTGATCTTCAGCCAGGTCCTGAGCGGTATCCGGGCGAGCACCCCGCAGCTGGTCCTCGGGATCGCGGTCGTCGTCGGGCTGAACTCGGTGATCAGCCTGTGGCGCGTCCAGAGCGGCTCGCGCTACGGCTCGACGGCGGTGCAGTTCCTCGCGATGGCGGCGGTGAACGCGGGGATCGTGGGCGCCGGGGTCCTGATCCGGCGGACCGCCGGCTACTCCGCCTACCTCCCGGTGCAGGACGCGCTCTTCTACCTGCTGCTGCTGTCGCTCGTCATCACGATGTACGACCGCTACCGCGTCATCGGGAACCTCTCCGCCGCGCAGCGCCCGCGCCGGGGGCGGCGCATCCCGGTGCCGTGGCGGTTCGACCGCATCGCCGCCGCGGACGAGCCGTGAGCCGCGCCCGGTCCATCCGCTGGCTGGGCCACGCCAGCGCGCTGCTGGAGATCGACGGCGTGCGGCTGCTCACCGACCCGCTGCTGCGCCCACGCCTGGCGCACATCACCCGGCGGGTGCCGGTCATCACCCCGCAGTCGCTCGGGCGGGTCGATGGCGTCCTGATCTCGCACGTGCACCTGGACCACCTGGACCGCCCGACGTTGAAGGCCCTCGGGCGGCACGTCCCGCTCGTCGCGCCGCGGGGGGCGGCCGCGTCGCTACGCGGCCTCGGCCCGGTGACGGAGCTGGAGGCCGGGCAGTCCACGGTGCTTGCAGGGGTCGAGGTCACCGCCACGCCGGCCGTTCACACCGCGATGCGCCGCGGTCGCCGGGTCCCCGCGCTCGGGTACGTCGTGGACGGGGACCTGTACTTCGCCGGGGACACCGACCGCTTCGACGGGATGGCCGCGCTCGGTCCGCTGGAGCTCGCGCTGCTGCCCGTCTGGGGCTACGGGCCGACGCTCGGCCCCGGGCACCTGGACCCGGAGCGGGCGGCAGAGGCGGCGGCGGTGCTGCGCCCTCGGGTCGCGGTCCCGATCCACTGGGGGACGTACTTCCCGCTGCCGCTCGGGCTCGGCGCCGGAGGCCACCGCCTGCTGCGGGACCCGCCGCAGACGTTCGCCTCACGGGCCGCGGTCCTCGCCCCCGCCACGGAGGTCGTCGTCCTCGCGCCGGGCGAACGACTGGCGCTGAGCGGCGGCTCCGCTTAGGCGCGGCCGGTGAAGGCGTCGGCGAGCGCGGGCTCGCCGTGCACGCCCAGCAGGAAGACGGCGTCGCCCGGGCGCAGGCGCAGCTCCGGCCGCGGGGGAAGCGCGCGATCGTCCCGGACCACGAGGGTCACCCAGGCGTCCGCGCCCATCGGGAGGGCCGCGATCGCCGCGCCGTCCGCGGCGGATCCCGCCTCCACGACGAGCTCGGCGCGATCGTCCGGCGGCTCGGCGAGCCGGACCGAGAGCTCCCACGGCAGCTCCGGCTGCAGCTGCATCGGGATGCGCAGCCGGGCCGCGACCGCCGGGACCAGCCCGCCCTGGATGAGGACGGAGCCGAGGACGACGACGAAGACCAGGTCGTAGATGCGCGCGGAATCGGGCACGCCGCCGAGCACGGCGAAGGCCGCCAGGAGGATCGGCACGGCGCCCTTCAGGCCGCTCCAGGCGATGAACGCCCGCTCGCGCCGGCCCAGGGACGAGCGGGCCAGCGTGAGCACGACCACGAGCGGCCGGACCACCACCGCCAGGACCAGGAGGATCGCCGCGCCGCCGAGCCAGTCCTCGCCCGCGATGCCGCCGAGGTCGACGGTCAGACCGAGTGCGAGGAAGACCGCGACCTCGGCGAGGCTCGCCAGGCTGACCGTGAAGCGGTCGATCTCCCCCGCGTACGGCAGCCGCGCGTCGCCGAGCAGCAGTCCCGTCACGAAGACGGCGGAGAAGCCCGAGCCGCCCGACAGCGACGTCGCCCCGTAGAGCACGCCGGCGAAGGCGAGGACCAGCACCGGGTGGAGCCCGGCCCCGTCGAGCCGGATCCGGCCGAGGACCCGGACGAGCAGGAGCCCGCCGGCCAGTCCGAACGCGACTCCGATGCCCATCTCCACGACGAACTCCCGCAGCACGACGAGGACGGACGTGCCGGGGTGCGCGGCGACCTCGACCATGCCGAGCAGCAGGGCGATGCCGGCGGGGTCATTGATGCCGGCCTCGCCCTCGAGCACGACGCCGGAGCGCCCGCCCACCTCACGGCGGCCCAGGACGGAGAACATCACCGCGGGGTCGGTCGGGGCGAGCGCGGCCCCGAGGACGCCGGCCACCGGCCAGTCAAGACCGAGGATCACGTGCGCCGCGGCCGCCAGCGCACCGGCGGTGAGGAACGTCCCGATCAGGCCGATCGCGCTGATGTCCCCGAGCGAGCGGCGGAAGTGGTGCGCGCCGATGTCACGCCCGCCGTTCAGCAGGATCACGATGAGCGCGACGACCGCGATCCGCTCGACGGTCAGGATGCCGATGTCGTGCTGCAGCGACGGGACGACGTCGGACGCCACGGCGGCACCGGCCAGGAACACCACCGGGGCGGGGACGGGCAGCCGCCCGGTGAGCGCCGTCGACAGGACGGCGAGCAGGAAGCCGACGGTGACGAGCGTCAGCGGGCCGGCGAAGTCGGTGATCTCGGGCAGCATCGGAAGTGGTGCCGACCAGTCTTCCCGGCGCGCCTGGCGCCGCCTGACGGCGACCCCTCCGTGAGGCTACCAGCCGTTCTGCGGCGGCAGGTTCGCGTAGGCGGGTGGCACGTCGGCGGCGAGGGCCGGGTGCCGCAGGGCCCGGACCGCCAGCAGCGCGGCCACCGCCCAGACCGCGGCCAGCGCAAGCAGCAGGCCGGTGCCGTAGTCCCGCGGGAGGATCGACGGGTTGTTGGCGATCCGGCCGCGGCCGGTGAGCGCGGGACCGGCCACCAGCGCCAGCGCCGCGCTGACGCCGAGCGCGCCCATCGTGACGCCGCGGACGGCCCGCGGGACGGTCCGCACCAGCACGAAGCCCAGCGCTGCGACCACCCACGCCCAGAGCGCGTCGTGCACGACCAGCGCGCCGACGAGGAACTTCAGCGACGACGTGGGATCGGTCTCCACGCGATGCCGGACGAAGCCCGCCACGCCGAAGACCATGATGCCGCCGCCGACCGCCAGGCCGGCCCAGAACGCGCGCCCGAGGGGCTGCGCGGGCGTGTCCGGCGGCGTGCTCATAGGACCTCCAGGCGGCCGACCCACTTGGTCTGCATCACGCCGGGCCGGTTCGGCGAGATCAGGCGGGCGGGGAAGCCGTGGTCGAGGTGCAGCTCCTCGCCCCCGACGCGGAGCGCCAGCAGCGTCTGGTCGCTGCGGGCGTGCGGCACGTTCAGCTCGCTCGCGCGGTAGGCGCCGCGCGGCTGCAGCGAGTGGACGATCACCTCCGCGTCCTGCGGTGCGCCCGCCCGATCGAGCAGGTCGCGGACGCGCACGCCGCTCCACTGCGCGCCGGCGCTCCAGCCCTCGACGCAGGCGATGGCGATGTCGGCCTCGTGCTGCGGCAGGGCCTGCAGGTCCGCCAGGGTGAGCCGCAGCTCGCGCTCCACCCGTCCGTCCACGAGCAGCGCGTAGTCCGGCGCGGTCGCGAGGCCGGTGACCCGGGCGCCGACGGCGCTCTTGTTGACCGGGATGCCCTGCGGACCGTCGGCGGGCCGGCGCGGGGCGAGCACCGAGAGGTCCTGCTGCGGGCGGACGGTCTGCCCGACGGTCGCCAGGGTCACCGCGCCGGCGGACGCGGCCGCGCCCCACAGGAAGCCGCGGCGCGTGGGACCGGTGCCCTCGGGCTCGGGG
>JAOPZU010000392.1 GCA_025963955.1 Solirubrobacterales bacterium | reverse complement strand
CGGGAGTACCACGTGGAGCGGTACTACAAGGAAGCGCGCTTGCTCAAGCTCGCGCCGCTTCCGCAGGAGATGGTCCTCAACTACATGGCCGAGCACGTCCTCGGCCTCCCCCGGAGCTACTGACATGCGCGGACTCGAAGGACGGATCGCCCTGGTGACGGGCGCAGGCGCCGGCGTCGGCGAGGCGGTCGCCCGCCGGCTGGCCGAGGAGGGCGTGCGCGTCGTGCTCGCCGACCGGGACGGGGAGGCCGCGGCCCGGGTCGCGGCGACGCTCCCCCTCGACGCCGTCGGCGTGCGGTGCGACGTGGCCTCGCCCGAGGAGGTGACGCAGGCCGTCGAGACGGCCGCCGCGCTGAACGGCGGCGTCATCAACATCGTCGTCTGCATCGCGGGCAACTCCCGCCCGGCGATGCTGAAGAACATGGACGAGGAGACGTTCGCGTCGGTCGTCGACGTGCACCTCGGCGGCACCTACCGCACCGTGCGCAGCGCGCTGCCCCACCTGCCGGACGACGGCACCGGCCGCATCATCACCACGACGAGCGCCGCCGGCCAGTCCGGCACGATCGGGCAGGCCAACTACGCCGCGGCCAAGGCGGGCATCATCGGCTTCACGAAGTCCTGCGCGAAGGAGCTCGCGCGCAAGTCGATCACCGCCAACGCGGTCGCGCCCCTGGCGGCCACGGCGATGACCGAGAAGGTCCGCACGGACGAGAAGCTCGCGAAGCTCACGCTCGCGCGGATCCCCCTGGGCCGCTTCGCCGAGCCGGCCGAGGTCGCGGGGACGTTCGCGTTCCTTGCCTCCGACGACGCGGCGTACATGACGGGCCAGGTCCTCGCGGTCGACGGCGGGACGGTGATCTGAGGTGCCCCGCGAGATCCACTCCCCGCTCCTGGACGCCTCCCGCGAGGTCGTGATCGTCGACGCGGTCCGCACCGCCATCGGCCGCTCCCACCCCGAGAAGGGCGCCTTCCGGGACACGCACGCGGCTGATCTGCTGGAGGCCTGCCTCGTCGCCCTCGTCGAGCGCAGCGGCCTGGACCCGGCCGAGGTGGACGACGTGATCGCCGGCTGCACCGCCCCGTTCGGCGAGCAGTCGCGCAACATCGCGCGGAACGCGTGGTTGCAGGCCGGCTACCCGTCGTCCGTGCCCGGGGTCCAGATCGACCGGCGCTGCGGCTCCGCGCAGTCCGCGGTCTCCTACGCGACCGCGATGATCGCCTCCGGGACCCACGAGCTCGTCGTCGCCAGTGGCGTCGAGCACATGCAGCACGTGCCGATGGCGTCCGTCGCGGAGACGGAGAAGCTGTACGGCAACGCCTGGACGAGCAAGCTCACCGACCGCTACGACGTCAAGGGCCAGGGCTGGAGCGCCGAGGAGATCGCCCTGAAGTGGGACATCTCCCGGACGGACATGGACGGCCTCGCCGTCGTTTCCCACGAGCGCGCGATCCGCGCCACCGAGGAGGGCCGCTTCACGGACGAGATCGTGCCGATCACCACGCCGAACGGCGTCGTGGACACCGATCAGGGCATGCGTCCGGGCACGTCGCTCGAGACGCTCGCCGGCCTGAAGACGCCGTTCCGGGAGGGCGGCCGCGTCACGGCGGGCACGTCCTCGCAGATCTCGGACGGCGCCGCCGCCGTGCTGCTCGCCTCCCGGGCCACGGCCGAGCGCCTCGGCCTGCGGATCCGCGCCCGGATCATCGACCACGTGACGGTCGGCGTGGACCCGGTGCTGATGCTCACGGGGCCGATCCCGGCCACGCAGAAGCTCCTCGCCCGCACGGGCCTGGCGATCGGCGACATCGACCTCTTCGAGTGCAACGAGGCCTTCGCGTCCGTCGTGCTCGCGTGGGCGAAGGAGCTCGGCCCGGACATGGAGCGCGTGAACGTCAACGGCGGTGCGATGGCGCTCGGGCACCCGGTGGGCACCACGGGCGCGCGGCTGTTCGCGACGATCCTCAACGAGCTGGAGCGCACGGGCGGCGAGCTCGGGCTGACCACCATGTGCTGCGGCGGCGGGCAGGGCGTGGGGTCCATCATCCAGTGCCTGTAGCACTGGACCCCGCGGCGCCCGACCTCGGCCGCTGGTTGCGGCCCGGGGACGGCGTCGCGGTCGGCCAGTGCTGCGCCGAGCCGACCGCGCTCGTGGAGGCGGTGATCGCGAGCGGGACCGACGGCCTGCGCCTGTTCGCGGGGATGAGCTACACCGACGTCTTCTCGGCCGCCGCGGCGGCCGGGATCCAGGTGCGCTCCTACGGCGGCCTCGGCCGGGTCGGGCGCGTGCCCGGCCTGGAGGTCATCGCCTGCAACTACTCCGCGCTTCCCGCGCTGTTCGCGGCGGGCCGCCTCCCGGGCGACGTGCTGCTCGTGCAGCTCTCGCCGCCGGACGCGGAGGGCCGGTGCAGCTTCGGCCCGGCGGCGGAGTACCTCGTGGACGCGCTGCCGCACGCTCGCGTGGTCATCGCCGAAGTGAACGCCCGCTGCCCCCGGACCGCCGGCGCGAGCGTGGCCTACGACGAGCTGACCGCCGTGCTTCACACCGACCGCGAGCTCGCGACGGGCCCCACTCCGGCGCCCGGACCGGTCGAGGCCCGCATCGCCGAGCACGTGGCCGCCCTCGTCCGGGACGGCGACACGATCCAGCTCGGGGTCGGCGCCCTGCCCGAGGCCATCCTCGGCGCCCTCGCCGGGCACCGCGATCTCGGCGTCCACGGCGGCATGATCACCGACGGCGTGTTGGCGCTCATCGACGCCGGCGTCGTCACCAACGCTCGCAAGGCCGCTCCGGACACCGGACTCACCGTCACGGGCGCCGCCCTCGGGTCGGCGGCGATGCTCGACGCGCTCGACGGCCGCACCGACATCGTCTTCCGGGCGACGAGCCGGACCCATGCTCCGGGGGACATCCTGCGGGCCGGGCGCCTGGCCACGATCAACGGCGCCCTCCAGGTGGACCTCGACGGCAACGTCGGCAACGAGGCGATAGGCCCTCGGCGGATCGGCGCGATCGGCGGGCAGGGCGACTTCCTGCGCGGGGCGGCCGCGGGCGGCGGCACGCCGATCATCGCGCTGCGCTCGGCCGGGATCGTCGAGCGGCTCGACGGCCCGCTGAGCGTCCCGCGCGCCGACGTCGACTGGGTCGTCACCGAGCACGGCGCCCGCTCCCTCAGAGGACTGACGGACGCCGCGCGGCGCGCGGCGCTCACCGAGCTTTCGCCCGCAATCCAGGAGGTCCCTCCATGTCCCTGAACACCACCCACCCCTGGGACGGCATCGGCGTCGCCCTGCCGTGCGTCGACGCGTTCGGCGTCGGAACCCCGGTCCTCGAGGTTGCGCGCGCCGCCGAGGCCGCGGGCCTGGACCACGTCTGGGTGCCCGACCACCTCATCTTCCACCGCCCGATCCTCGAGTCGGTGACGACGCTCGCGGCCGTGGCCGGGGCGACCGAGCGCGTGAAGCTCGGGACAGCGATCCTCAACCCGGTCCTGCGGAACACCACGCAGCTCGCGAAGCAGCTCTCGTCCCTCGCGGTCCTCGCCCCCGAGCGGCTGCTGCTCGGCGTCGGCCTCGGCGGGGAGATCGAGGCCGAGTTCCGCGCCGCGGGCGTGAACAAGAAGGAGCGCGGCAAGCGCCTGGACGAGGCCCTCGAGCTGCTGCCCCGGCTCATGGCGGGCGGCCGCGTCGAGCACGACGGCCACCAGCGCGTCGACTGCGACGGCCTCGCCCCGGTCCCGGAGCGGATGCCGCCCGTCCTGGTCGGTGGCCGCTCCGACGCGGCCCTCTCCCGGGCCGCCCGCCTCGGCGACGCGTGGATGCCGATGTGGATGGACCCGTCGACGGTCGCCGAGTACGCCGGCCGCCTGCGCGAGGAGGCCCAGGCCCTCGGCCGGCCGGCGCCCGGGGTGGTCCTCGTCGCCTTCGCCAACGTGACCGACGACGCGGAGGCCGGCCACGACCAGGCCGCCGAGCTCATCAAGGCGCAGTACCGCATGCCCTACGACAAGGTCCGCAAGTGGACCCTCGTGGGGGACGCGGAGACGGTGGCCGCGCGGGTGGAGGAGTACCGCCAGGCCGGGGTCACGGGGTTCAGCCTCGCCACCGCGAACCCGGACCACGTGAACCAGGTGGAGGGCCTGGCGCGCGTCCGGGCCCTGCTCGGTTAGTCCCGTACTGCGCCGGCGTACCGCGAGATCGCCTCGGTGCGGTTGGCCGCGCCGACCTTTCGGAGGATGTGCTTCACGTGGGACTTCACCGTCCCCTCCTTGATGACGAGGCGCTCCGCGATGACGTGGTTCGTGTAGCCGTGGAGCATCATCTCCATGACCTCGCGCTCGCGGTCGGTGAGCAGCGCGTCGATGGCGCGGGCGGCGTCCGAGGCGCTCTCGCCGTCCGTGTCGTGGCCCGGGGTGGGGACGTCCTCGCGGACGAGCTCGATGTCGCTCGTGGCCAGGTCGGTCATGAAGGTCTCGACGACCTCGAAGGACTCGCGGACGTGGGCGCGCTGGCGGGCCATCCGCTCGAGCAGGATCACGCGCTCGTAGATCCGCCCGAACGCCTCGGCGAACATCCACAGGATGTCGCGGTCCTCGTCGTCGACCGGACGTCCGTCGCTGCCGTGGTCGCCGTGCATGAAGCCGACGACCCGGCCGGCCGGCGTCAGGGGGACCAGCACGTACGCGCTGCTCCCCGTGCGGCTCGCGAGCGGCAGCGCGGTCTCCTCGGCCTCGACGACCACCCCCATCGGGCGGCGGGTCTCGAGCACCGCTCGCTCGTGCGGCAGCTGGTCCAGCGGGATGCCGTCGGCCCGCGCGCCCTCCAGCGCCCGGGCGCCGGCCTCGTCGTCCTGGAAGAAGGCCATCCACGGGTGCCAGCTGTCGTCGACGATCCGGCTCATGAGCACGCGCTCCAGACCGCACGCCTGCGCGGCCTCCCGGCAGGCCGCGTCCACGAGCTCGGCGGAGGTCTGGAAGCGACGCAGGCGGCTGAGGGACTCGTCGACCGCGACCGACAACGCCCGCCGCCGGGTCTCCACCTGGCGGCGGACGAGGTCGTCGAGCTCGAGTGCGTCCGCGGCGAGCACCGCGAGCTCCGGCAGGGCGGTGGTGGTGTGGTCCGGCTGGGTCGCGTCGAGGTGGGCGAGCACCGCCGCGAGCACCGCGGACGCCACGTTCGCGCCTGCCTGCGCCTGCGGGGGGCGCTCCTCCCAGCCCGCGCCGAGCAGCGCCGTCGCCCGCCCCGGCAGCTGCGCGAGGCGCTCCTCTGTGGTCAGGCGGCGCGGCCGGTCGGTGCGGACGCGCGGGCGCAGGCTCACGCGGAGTCCTCGTCGCCCTCGAGCCGCAGCAGCTGCAGGTACCGCGCGACGGCCTCGGCCCGGTTGGCGACGTGCAGCTTGCGCAGGATGCGCTTGACGTGGGACTTGACGGTGCCCTGGCTGATGACGAGCTGCTCGGCCACCGCTGTGTTCGTCGCCCCCGACGCCACGAGCTCCAGGACCTCCCGCTCGCGCGCCGACAGCAGCGAGGCGAGCGCCGACGGGCGCCCGCCGCTGCGCCCGTGCGCCGCCCGCACCTCCACCGGGTGCTCGGTGCGGGTCAGCTCGAGCTCGCCGCTGCACAGGTCGTTGACGACGGCCGCCGCCTCCATGAGCGTCGAGTGGATCTGCGCGCGCTGGCGCTCCAGCCGCTCGATGAGGATCACGCGCTCGAACAGCAGCCCGAAGTGCTCGGCGAAGGCCCACAGGTTGTCGCGGTCGGTCTCGTCGAGCGGCGGGCCCTCCGGCCGGTCGACGTGGAAGAAGCCGATGACCCGGCGCGTGGGCATGATCGGCGAGGCCGCGTAAGACGTCGACTGCGAGACGTCGACGATCTCCTTGAACGTGCGCGGGTCGTTCCGGGCGTCGCGCACGAGCGCGGGCACCCGTCGCCGCACGAGGTCCGTCTCCAGCAGCATGTGCTCCAGGGGGATCTCGGACCTGCCCACGTAGGACATGAAGTCCTCGATGACCGGCGCGGTCTCCGTCACGTGGAGCACCTCCGGCACCCAGCGCGAGCCGCGCACCCGCGAGATCATCGCGCGGCTGAAGCCGCAGCTGCGACACAGCTCGGCCGGCGCCGCCTCGATGACGGCGGCCGTTCCCTCCAGCGCCTGCAGCCGCCCGATGGCGGCGTTGATCGCGACGAGCGTGCTCATCCGCCGCTGGGCGTCCGGTTCGTCCGTGCCGCCGCGGAGCTTGCGCGTGGCGCGCTCGAGCTCCCGGATCTGCTGGGCCAGGACGGCGGGCGAGCGGTGTCGGCCGGACCGCAGCTGCGCGGACAGGCGGTCGCGTTCGACGATCGTCGACGCGGGGTCGCTCGGTGCTTCGTGTACGGGCGGCGGGACAGAGACGGCCATGACACTCGCCCTCCTCCAGGCGTGGGAGGCGATGCTACCGGCCTCCGCGGGGAGATCGTGCATCAGCGCTGCCAGTCCGGACGCAAAGCAGGTTCCGCGAACGGCTCGAAGCGGTACAACTAGGGGATGGACGAGGAGCGCAAGCGCGGACGGCTCAGCACCGGGTTCTCCGACATCTTCAACAACGTCTCGAGCGTCGCGCTGCTGATCTTCGCCGGCGTCCTCTTCCTGGCGGGTGCCGTGGGCGGGGTCGGCCTGGTGAGTCGGCTCGGCGGCGCGGGATGGTTCATGTACACGCTCGTCATCGGGACGTACGCGCTCGTCTTCGGCCCGGTCATCGCCAGCGCCGTGACGCTGCGCCAGAAGGGCAGCCCGCGGCACCGAGCCGCCATCGAGAAGCGCCGGGAGCACCAGCGCCGCAAGTACCGCCTGGAGTACCTGGAGTCCGAGGAGGGTCAGGCCCGCAAGGGCATGTCCTCCGAGGGTCGCGCCAAGGCCACGACGAGCACCACTCCCGCGAGCGTGACGAAGGGGCCGACGGACACCGACGAGACCGCCACGAACCCCGGCAGCGCCCCGCCCGGCGGCGACACGATGCGGTAGACGACCGCCGCGACGCCGAGCGTCCCGGCCGCTGTCAGTCCCAGGCGCAGGGCGTCGAGCTGCCGGGGCGCGCGTGAGCGCAGCGGTGCGAACGCGATGCACGCGAGCGCGAGCAGCAGCAGGTAGACGTCGAGCACCCCGAGCGCCTCCCATCCTGTGCGCGCCCCCGGCACCTCGATGTCGGCCACGGACGCGGTGTACCAGTGCAGGGACAGGCCGCCGAGGATGGCGGCCGCGGCCAGCAGCAGCAGGCGGGCGCGGAGGACGTCAGGGATTCTCATGCGGCAGGGACTCCTGGGAGAAGGGCGAAGATGGGCGGATGGGCTGGGGCTTCGAGATGATCGACGTGACGAAGCAGGCCGGCGGCCGACCCGTGCTGGACGGCGTGAACCTCGGCGCGCGGATGGGACTCGTGACCGCGGTGATCGGCCCGGCCGGCAGCGGCAAGACCATGCTCTTCCGCCTGCTGGCGGGGCTCGAGCGGCCGGACACGGGCGCCGTGCTCGTCGCGGGGCGGGACATCGCCGCCGCGCGCGGCCGCGCCCGCAAGAAGATCCAGCGCCGGATGGGCGTCGTCTTCCAGGGCACGGACGCCGGCCTCTTCGCGGGCGTCAGCGTGCGCGAGAACGTCGAGTTCCCGATGCGCGCCGCCGGCCGTGTCCCCGGACGCCGCCTGGGCGCGGTCGCGCAGGAGCAGCTCGAGCGCTTCGGCCTGGCGGATCATGCCGAGGCCCGGCCGGACGCGCTGGCGCCGGCGCAGCGGCGCTGCCTGGCGCTCGCCCGCGCCGTCGCGCTGCGCGCCCCGCTGATGCTCGTGGACGGCTTCGACGACGACCTGGACCCGGGAACGCTGCGCCGGGTGTGCGCCATCCTGCGCGAGGAGAACGCGGCGCGCGCGGCGACCTGGCTGCTCACCCTCCGCGACCCGGCCCTCGCCGCGCTCGTGGCGGACGAGGCCGTCGAGCTGCCGGCCCCGGGCCCCGTGGGCGGCGCCTTCGGCCCTCACTCGGCGTCCAGCGCCGTGATGCGCAGGTAGCGCGAGACCGCTTCGGCCCGGTTGGCCGCCCGCAGCTTTCGCAGGATGTGCTTCACGTGGGAC
>JAOPZU010000334.1 GCA_025963955.1 Solirubrobacterales bacterium | reverse complement strand
GACCTCGGCGCCGAGCGGTGCCCACGCGCTCGGCCCGCTCTTAGCGAGCGCCTTCAGGAGGAGCTGGATCTGCGGGTCCAGCGTCTGGCCGTCCAGCACGATCGGCTTGCCCGCGAGCAGCCGGACGGTGCGTGGCGAGAGGCGGGCCATGACGCGCGCCGCGGCGCGCTCGGCCCGGTCGCGCGGCGTGAGCTTGTAGGTGGGCATGGGCGAACGCTAGCGCCCCGGCACCGCACGTCGACGCGGTCGAGCCGGGCAGGCCGGCCAGCGAGGTCTCGCGCCAGGCGGGCCCGCGTGGCGCGCGGACACCCGTCGCGGCCGGCGTCCGAGGCCGGTGACGCGATACCGTCGCGCGGTATGGCGCCCCTCCCGAATCCGGTCGCCCGCCTCGGCGCCCTCGCCCAGAACGCCCTCGAGGTCGCCCGCTTCGGCGGGCTCGAGACCGGGGAGGAGCCCGCCCCCTTCGAGGTCGTGAGCGCGCAGCGCGTCTTCAAGCTGCGGCGCTACTACGCCGACGCCGTCCCGAAGGACGCGCCCGCGGTCATCCTCATCCCGCCGATGATGCTCGCCGCGGAGGTGTGGGACGTCTCCCCGCACGCGAGCGCCGTCCGCGAGCTGCACCGTGAGGGGATCGACGCGTGGGTCGTCGACTTCGGGTCCCCGAGCGAGATCGAGGGTGCGCTGGAGCGCACGCTCGCCGATCACGTCATCGCGGTCAGCGACGCCGTGGACCAGGTCCGCGCGATCGTCGGCAAGGACGTCCACCTCGGCGGCTACAGCCAGGGCGGGATGTTCTGCTATCAGGCGGCCGCCTACCGCCGGGCGAAGGGCCTGTCGAGCCTCATCACCTTCGGCTCCCCCGTGGACACGCGCGGCGTGATCCCGTTCGGCCTGCCGGAGGAGGCGGTCGCCCGTGGCGCCGCCTTCGTCGGCGAGATCTTCGGACGGAACGCCGCGCTGCCGGCCTGGGCCTCCCGCGCCGGCTTCCGGATGCTCGACCCGGTGAAGGCCGTCCGCCAGCAGGTCGACTTCGTCATGCAGCTGCACGACCGCGAGGCGCTGCTGCCGCGCGAGGCGCAGCGGCGCTTCCTCCAGGCCGACGGCTTCGTCGCCTGGCCAGGCCCGGCGCTCGCGGACTTCATGCGGCAGTTCGTCGCCCACAACCGGATGCTGCGCGGCGGCTTCGTGATCGAGGACCGCCTCGTCACGCTCGCGGACATCACCTGCCCCGTGCTGACCTTCGTGGGGGAGGTCGACGAGATCGCGCCGCCCGCGAGCGTGCGGCCGATCATCTACGCCGCCCCCCGCGCGGACATCTACGAGAAGTCGTTGCGAGCCGGGCACTTCGGCCTCGTCGTCGGCTCGACCGCGACGCGCGAGACGTGGCCCGCCGTGGCGGCGTGGGCGAAGTGGCGCGAGGACGCCGGCAGCCTGCCCCCGGAGATCGGCCCGGCCAACGAGGACGCGGGTGCGATGGTCGCCTCCGCCGGGGTCGCCCCACGGGTCGGGTACGGCCTCGAGCTGGCGGCCGGGGTCGGCGCGGGCCTGGTCCGCGGCGCGCTCACCGGGTTCAGCCGCACCGCCTCCACCGTCCGCGAGATCTCCGTCGAGGCCGCGGAGCAGCTGCCGCGGCTGAGCCGCCTGGAGGGCGTGCGGCCGCGCACGCGCACCTCGCTGGCGCTGCTGCTCGACGAGGCGCACGACCGCGCGCCCGACGCGGTCCTCTTCCTCTTCGAGGACCGTGCGCACACCCGCTCCGCGGCCAAGCACCGCATCGACTCCGTCGTCCGCGGGCTGATCTCGCTCGGCGTGCGTCAGGGCGAGCACGTCGGCGTGCTGATGGACATGCGGCCGTCCGCGCTGACGGCCGTCGCGGCGCTGAACCGCATCGGCGCGGTCGCCGTCCTGCTGCGGCCAGACGGCGCGGTCACCCGCGAGGCGCGCCTCGGCCAGGTCTCGCGGATCGTCTGCGACCCGCAGCACAAGGAGATCGCCGGGCAGGTCGACGCGCAGATCCTGGTGCTCGGCGGGGGCGCCGGGGAGCGCGACCTCGGCCCGGGCGTCGTGGACATGGAGCGCATCGACCCGGACACCGTGGTCCTGCCGCGCTGGTACCGGCCGAACCCGGGCCGCGCGCGTGACCTCGCGTTCATCCTCTTCACGGGCGAGGGCGAGCGCACCCGCATCAACCGCATCACCAACGGCCGCTGGCTGCTGTCCGCCGTCGGCACGGCGTCCTCGGCGTCCCTGGGCAGCGCCGACACGGTCTACTCCGTCACGCCGGTCTACCACCCGTCCGGGCTGCTCGTCGGCATCGGCGGCGCGGTCGCCGGCGGCTCGCGGATCGCGATGGCGCGCCAGTTCGACCCGACGACGTTCTGGGACGAGGTGCGGCGCTACGGGGTGACGACCGTCACCTACACGTGGACGATGCTCCGCGAGCTCGTGGAAGCGCCGCCCCACCCCGGCGAGCGCCACCACCCGGTGCGCCTGTTCGTCGGCTCGGGCATGCCGCCCGCGCTGTGGCGACGGACGCTCGACCGCTTCGGGCCCGCCAGCGTGGTCGAGTTCTACACCTCGTCCGTGGGCGACGCGGTGCTCGTGAACCTCGGCACGAAGAAGATCGGCGCGATGGGCCGCCGCCTGCCGGGCAGCGCGCGCGTGCGCATCGCCGCCTACGACGCCGACGCCGGGCGCCTGGAGACCGGGAAGGACGGGTTCGCGATCGTCTGCGAGCGCGATCAGGTCGGCATGCTGCTGGCCGAGGCCGACACGGACGACCCGGCCGGCAGCGACAGCGCGCTCCGCGGTGTCTTCCGCCGCGACGACGCCTGGCTGGCGACGGGCGACCTCTTCCGCCGGGACGCCGACGGCGACTACTGGCTCGTGGATCCGGTCGGCTCGCTGATCCGGACCGCGGGCGGGGCGATCCCGAGCGCGCCGATCCGCGATGCGCTCGGCCGCCTGGACGCCGTCGAGCTGGCCATCTGCTTCGGCGTCCCGGTCGGCGACGGGAGCACGGCGGTCGCGGTGGCCGCCATCACGCTGCGCGACGGGCGCGAGCTGTCCTCGGCGGAGGTGACGGACGCGCTCGGGCGCCTGGAGCCGCACTGCCGCCCCGCGGTCGTGCGCGTCGTGGAGGAGCTGCCCGTGACCACGTGGTTCCGCCCGCTGTCCGGCGTCCTGCGCGCGGAGGGCATCCCCACGGTCGGGCAGGACCTCCCGGTCTGGTCCTTCGACGCGGACCGCGGGGCCTACCGCAAGCTGACGCTGGCGGCACGGAAGAAGCTCGTGGAGGGCTGAAGGCCGCGGCGCTCCGGCCCTCAGGCCACGCCGGCGTCCTTCAGCCAGCCCCACAGCTCGTCCGGACCCACGACGGTGACGCCGAGCTTCTCGGCCTTGTCGGTCTTGGCGGCGCCGACGTTCGCGCCCGCCAGCAGGTAGGTGGTGGTCGAGGAGACGGACGAGGACGCGGTGGCGCCCGCCTGTTCGACCAGCCGCGTGAGGTCCGGCCGGCTGATCTTCGCGCCGGTGACCCCGTGGGTGAACGCGCCGGTGACGACGACGGTGGCGCCCTTCAGCGGCGAGTCCGCGGCGGCGGCCACGTCGACCGGGCGGTCCTCGGCGCGCACGTCGAGGTCCACGCCGAGCTCGCGCAGCTCGGCGAGCTCGCGGACGATCGTGTCGCGGGCGAAGAAGGCGACGAGCGACTCGGCGACCTTCGGGCCGATGTCGCGGATCGCCACGAGCTCCTCCACGGGCGCGGCGGCGATGTCCTCGATGCGACCGTAGCCCGCCAGGCACAGGCGCTTGGCCGTCCCGTCCGACGCCATGGGGATGGCGAGGCCGATGAGCGCCCGCCGCAGGCCGAGGCCCTTGGAGCGCTCGATCGCGGCGATCGTGTTGCGGGCGGAGACCTCGCCCATGCGCTCGTAGCCCGTCAGCTGCTCCGCGGTGAGGCGGTAGAAGTCCGCGCGGGTCTGCAACACACCGTCGTCCGCGAGCTTCTCGATCCAGACGTCGCCGACGCCCTCCATGTCCGCCGCCGGCCGCGAGGCCCAGTGCATGAGCCGGCGCGTGATCTGGGCCGGGCACTGCAGGTTCAGGCACCACCGCTCCTCGCCGGTGCCGCGGATCTCCAGCTCGGAGCCGCAGGAGGGGCAGTGCACCGGCGGCAGGATCTCCTGCTCGCTGCCGTCGCGGTCCTCGACGATCGCGCGGCCGGCGAACGGGATGACGTCGCCGCGGCGCACGACGGCGACGGTGTCCCCGATGCGCAGGTCCCGCTCGCGGATCAGGCGCGGGTTGTGAAGGGTGATGTTCTCCACGGTGACGCCGCCGACGAAGACGGGTGCGACGCGGGCGCGCGGGGCGATGCGTCCGACCTTGCCGACCTGCCACTCCACCGCCAGCAGCTTCGTGGTCCGCTCCTCCGGCGGGTACTTGAAGGCGATCGCGCCGCGGGGCTCGGCCGAGTTGAAGCCCGCGGCGTCGAACTCGGCCGGGTCGTGCAGGCGGACGACCGCGCCGTCCGTGTCGTAGTCCAGCGTGTCGCGCCGCTCGCCAATCGTGCGGATCGCGGCCAGGACGTCGTCAGGCCCCGGGCAGACGATGGTTGCCACGTCCACGATCCCGCCACCGAGGCTGTCGACGTCCACCGCCACGCCGTCGCGGTCGGCGCCGAAGGCGAAGAAGCGCAGCAGGCGGCCGGCGGCGCCCGCGGCCTCCGGGTCCTTCTGCATCAGGGTGCCGGCCGCGCCGCTGCGCGGGTTCGTGAGGATCTTGTCGGGGTGCGCCTCGTTGTAGGCGCTCCACGTCGAGCGCAGCATCACCGCCTCGCCGCGGACCTCGATGCGGCCCTCGCCGGTGATGCTCCGCGGCAGCTCGGGCAGGACGTACCGCACCTTGTCCGTGACGACCTCGCCGACGTCGCCGGTGCCGCGCGTGGCGACGTAGTCGAGCTCGCCGTCCGAGTAGACGACGCTCAGCGACAGGCCGTCGAGCTTCTCGCTGACCCGGAACACCTTGCCGGGGAAGCGCGCGCAGAAGGCGAGGATCTGCTCCTCCGTGGTCGCCTTGCCGAGGGACAGCATCGGGCGCGCGTGACGGACGGTGGGGCCGGTGAGCTCGGCGGGGGCGTTGACGCGGTCCAGCGGGTTGTCGGCCGGCGCGAGATCCGGGTGCTCGGCGACGAGCGCCGCGAGCTCGTCCTTCATCGCGTCGAACTCCGCGTCCGGCAGCGGCGAGTCGCCGGTCCCGTAGTAGAGGTCGTTGAGCCGCCGGATCTCGGCGGCCAGCTCGTCGATGCGCCCGGCGGGTCCGTCCTGCTGCGTCGTCTTCGCCACGGGTGCATCTTCGTGCACCCGGCGGTCGGGACGGCGCGCCGCGGCGTACCGTGTCGGCATGGCCACCGCCGACCTGACGATCCTCGCCCTCGGGCGCCCCGACCCGAGCGCCGGCGCCTACATCGCCGAGATCCAGCGCGTGCTCGCGCGGCAGGACCGGGTGCGCTTCGTCATGCACGCGATGGGCACCTCGCTCGAGGGCGAGACGGCGGACATCCTGGCCGTCGTCGGGGAGCTCCACGCGGTCCCGTTCGGCATGGACATCCCCCGGGTCTACACCGTGCTCAAGCTCGACGAGCGGCGCGACCGGCGGCAGCAGACCCTCCAGGACAAGGTCACGTCGGTCGAGCGCCGCCTGGCCGCGGACGCCTGAGCCGTGCTGCGCATCCTCTTCTTCGAGCCGCGGATCCCGCCGAACACGGGCAACGCGATTCGCCTGGCGGCCGCGACCGGGGCCGAGCTGCACCTCGTCGAGCCGCTGGGCTTCGACCTCAGCGACGCGAACCTGCGGCGGGCCGGCCTGGACTACCACGACCTCGCCACGCTCGTGGTGCACCCGGACCTGGAGGCGGCGTGGGCGGCGCTGATGCCGGCGCGGGTCTTCGCCTTCACGACGGGCGCCACGCGCTCGTTCGCGGACGTCGCCTACCGGGCCGGGGACGTGCTGCTGTTCGGGCCGGAGCCGGACGGCCTCCCGGCGCACGTGCTCGAGGACGGGCACCTGACCGACCGCGTGCGCATCCCGATGCTCGCGGGGCGCCGCTCGCTGAACCTCGCCAACAGCGCCGCGGTCGCCGTGTACGAGGCGTGGCGGCAGCTCGGGTGGGCTACGGCAGCTGGGCCTTCAGCCGGGTGACCGCGGCCGCGGCGTCGCGGACGCGGGCGGTGCTCAGGTCCCCGGACCGCAGCTCGGAGAGCAGCTTCGCGTAGGCCTGCGCCGAGCCGTCGGGGCCCGCCGCGTAGAGCAGCAGGTCCAGGCCGGCGGCGAGGGCGCGGTGGGCGGGGCGCTCGCGGCCGGCGATCGCGCCCGCGTCCAGGTCGTCGCTGATCGTGGGCGTGGTGGCCGGCACGCCGGCCTGCGGCAGCTCGCGGGCGTAGGCCGCCGGGTGCATGACCGCGGGGGCGTCGGCGCCCAGGAGGGCTGGATACGTCGCGCTGCTCATCATCACCGCCGTGCGGGGCTCCGCCGCGCAGCGGGTGTACGGCGCGTAGTCGCGGCGGACCTGCGCGGCGCCGGCGGTGATCGCGATGCGCCCGTCGTCCGTGTTGCCCGCCGCCCGGCCGAGGCCGGGGAAGTGCTTGAGCGAGACCGCGACGCCCGCGGCGCGCACACCGGCGGCGAACGCGCAGGCGCGCCGGGCCACGAGGACCGGGTCGGTCCCGAACGTCCGCGTCCCGAGGAACGACCCCCGCACGCGCGTGACGTCCGCGACCGGCGCGAGGTCGAAGTTCACGCCGGCCCGCCGCAGGAGCCTCCCGGTGGCGGCGCCCTGGTCGCGGGCCACGGCCTCGGTGTCCATCGACCGGGCGGCGCGGTCGGGGGCGCCGGGCAGTCGCTCGACGATGCCGCCCTCCTGGTCGGTCATCACGAGCAGCTTCGGGTTGCCTCCCTCGCGCGCGGCCTTCTGCAGCCCGTCGACGACCGCCCGCGTCTGCCCGATCCCGCCGGCGACGTTGTCCCCGAACAGGATCACCCCGCCGAGCTCCCCGCGGCGGATCCGGCCGACGAAGCCGTTCGTCGGGACGCGGCCGGTGTAGCGGCCGACGAGCGTCTGGCCGAGGGCCCTGGTG
>JAOPZU010000315.1 GCA_025963955.1 Solirubrobacterales bacterium | reverse complement strand
GCGGACCGTCGCCTGGGTCACCAGCAGCGGATCCGCGTCCCCGTCGCGCGCGGCGCCGTTGACGTTCTCGTTGGGCTCCAGCAGTGACAGCGTGTAGCCGTGGAGCCACGTGGCGTCGTAGACCGCGGGCGCGCCGTCCTCCCCTAGCAGCGTGACGGTCAGTGCGCGCGGCTCGTGCGTGGCCAGGTCGCCGAGCCCGGTCACGGTGGCGGCGTCCGCAGTCAGGCAGCGCCCTGCGGTCTGCACGCTGGCGATACGGTGGTCGACGACACCATTGCGCGTCCACGTCACGAGGCCGTTGACGACCCGGCCGGACTCCGGGAAGACGAACACGAAGCAGTGCAGGCCGCCCAGGCCGGCGATCACGCGCGGGCCGCTCGAGTGGTCGCGATGGCCGACGCCGTCCAACGGCCAGCGGTCGGTTCCGACACTCAAGGTTCCTCGCGTGCGGAAGCCCTGCATGTGGTGGAACGCCGCCCAGCCGAGCTCGGGCGCGTCGACGCCGAAGGCGCCGTGCATGTCCCAGACCGGCGCCAGGGCCTCGAGGTCCACCGTGAAGCGGAAGGACCGCGCGCGACCGGCACCGACCGGCCCCTCAGCCATCCGCGCCGGCGTCGTCGGCTCGCCGGCGCCGTCGAACTCCAGCCGCCAGCGACGCAGGGGCTCCTCGCAGCGGACGCGCACGTTTCCGGTGGCGGGCCCGCGGTCGTCCGGGGCACGCCCCCAGGAGCGGTCGACCAGCAGCTCGCCGCCGGGCAGGAGGGCGATGACCTGCGCCCACCACAACTCCAGATCGCCCGGCCACCGACCGACGTGGACAAAGACCCCCGCACCCGCGTGGGGGTCCCAGACGTGGAAGTACATCGTCTCGCTCCAGTGCTCGACTCCCTCGGGGACCGCGTGGAGGAGGTCGTCCCGGGGATCGACGCCGAAGGGATTCGGCCCGGTGCGCAGCCGGTGGGTCGGAGTGTTCGTCAGCACATCACGACCATACACAGTGTTTGGTACACGCCCGCAACGCCTGCCGCAGTGTCGCGTCGGAGGCTCGACACGCTCGAGGACGCCCTCGACTTCCGCGCCAAGCGACGCAGCGCGAAGCGCTGGCGCGGTGGGATCCAGGTCATCGAACGGGGAGCGAGGCCGGCTGAGCATTCTGTCCGAGAACCGGGGTGGCGCCCGCAGAATGCGCACACCACCGCGTGCGCATCGCTCTTCCAGAGGGCGAGAAATCCCGCGGCCACGGGGCGCCGGGGAACCAGCAAACGCCCCAAAAGCGCCCCAAACGCCCCGGGCTCGTAGGTCTGAGAACTGCCCCGGGAACGAAAAACCCCCGCCGTTAGCGGGGGAATCTGATGAAGCCCTCCATCGGATTCGAACCGATGACCCCTTCCTTACCATGGTCCTTGAGGCCGAGGAAGAGCGTGCACGCGAGGACATGCAGCGACACGTTTCTCCTGCAAAATTGCGTGATTCTCAGCTGAGTCCCTGGGGCGAGTAGGAGCCGCTAGGAGGTACAAACTGGATCTGATGTACCCGTTTCGTACCTCGCGGGCGCTGACTTTCAGGCCCGTGCGGCTTGCTCGTCCGCGAGTCCGCCGCCGCGTTAGAGCTCCCGCGCTCGCCCCTTCCCCCACCACGTCGAGCGCCGCACCTTCCAGACGAGAATCGGCATCACCTGAAGCGATTGATCCGCTTGTGGCGACCCGCGGAATGACGGCCCGTCGATGCGTCAGGGGACGGCATGCGCCATCGGCGGCCACCCGCGAAACAAGTGTCTCGCCCTCAGCCGCGCGGGTCGAAACCCACGCGGTCGGTCAGTGCTCCTTCCGCGTAGGGAACGTCAGCTGGACTGCAGCGCCACTTCGCGTCCGAAGCGCTAGCGAGGCGTCGCGCTCGGGCGGAGGTGAGAGCAGAGCGTCAGCGCGCGTCGGATGCCCCACTACCTCAACTGGAAGGCCTGCTTCAACGCCAGGGACCTGGGCGGGCTGCCGACCGAGGCCAGACCGACCGGCCGCGCCACCAACCGCCGCACCGCTGGGCACGGCTCGCCCGGGGGAGTCGCGGGTCCGTGCTTGACGCGGGAGTGGCTACAACCGCGGGTGCAACCGGTTGCACGTGCGGGTCCGGCGCCGGGGAGGCCTCGGCCAGTTGAACGCGTGTCTACTCGTCATTCGCGGGCGCGACGCGGGCGTCTCGTTCCTCGCGGCGGCGTTGGCGATCGTCGGCGGACGATCGGCGGTCGGTGGCTGAGTCGCGGCGGTTGCCTGCGCTGTGTTCGCGGTCCGCCGCGGCTTGTTCGCGCGCGTTGATCGCCATCTCCGAGCCGTCCTCGGACAGGGCGTCGCGCACGGCGGCCTCAAGGTCGCGGCCCCCTGCGATCTTGTCGCGTTGTTCGGCGGCACGGTCGCGTTCATCGGCGCGGCGGTCGTGCTCATCATGGGTGTCGGCCGGCGACATGGCCAGAGGATATCGACGCTCCGGAGGCGTGGTTCCGTCTGGCGCGTTGTAAAGCGCGTCGGTGCTGGGCATGGCAGAAGAGTGGACTCGGCGTCGTGGAGCGTTCCAGCAGTGGCGAGCGCGGTTTCCGCGTTGCGGTGTGCCGGCGTGCAGTTCCTGCGGGACCATGGGGTCGCCGAAGAACTTGCGGAGGACATCAACCTCGCTCTTTCCGAGGCGGTATCGAACGCGGTGCTTCACGCATTCCGCTGCCAGGAGCAGCCTGGGAACGTCTGGGTCACCATCACGATCGCGTCGGGCGGACCGATAGAGGTCATCGTTCGTGATGACGGGATGGGCTTGAGCCCGCGCGATGACTCCCCGGGTCTTGGGCTCGGCCTGAGCATCATCTCCAGGCTCGCGGACCAGGTCGAACAGGACACGCCACGCGACGGGCCGGGCTGTGAGCTACGGATGAGGTTCCGACTCTGATTCATCGGGACCGGCGGATCTCCGCTGCTCCTCGCGCCGGCACGAGGGGTTGCTACATGGCGGAGGCGAACCGCCAGTGCCCGAGCTGTTCAACCTCTGGCGAACCGCCCGATGTAGCGCCGCAGCCTCGTTGAGGCACCGGCCGAGCTCAGGCGGGACGACGATGCGCCACGCGTTCGCTAGCTGTAGTTCCTGAGCACGTTGTTCATCCGGTCCTCCTTGGAGGCTGGTGGTTCTCTAGGCCCCAGCACCAAGGAGTTCCGGATGAGGTTGCACGGTAACGCGGCGCTCAGTCTGAAAGGACGTGAGCGCATGGTCTTGTCGGTGGTCGAGCACGACCGGTCGATCACGGAGGCCGCCTTGGCGGCCGGAGTGAGCGACCGGACGTGCTCGAAGTGGGTTGCCCGGTACCGAGCCGAAGGGGCCGCCGGCCTCCTGGACCAGTCCTCGGCACCGAAGGTCGTGCACAACCGCACCGACGAGCAGACGGCGCAGCTGCTGGCCGCCCTGCGCCGGTTGCGGTTCACCGCGCCGGAGCTCGCTGAGCTGTTGGACATGCCGATGTCAACGATCTCCAGGATCCTGAAGCGGATCGGGATGGGCAAGCTCGGCCGCCTAGGCCTAGAGCCCGTTGTTCGCTATGAGCGTGAGCGTCCCGGCGAGCTGATCCACATCGACGTCAAGAAGCTCGGCCGCATCCAGGGCGGCGCCGGTAAACGGGTCACCGGCAAGCAGCGCAACGCTGCCCCACGCACGCGAGACGCCTCAGGAGTGGACCGGCGCCGCATCGGCTGGGACGCCATTCACGTCGCCGTTGACGACGCCACACGCCTGGCTTACGTGGAGGTGCTGCCCGACGAAAAGGCCGCGACCGCCGTTGGGTTTCTGC
>JAOPZU010000292.1 GCA_025963955.1 Solirubrobacterales bacterium | reverse complement strand
TCGGACCTCTTCCAGTTCGGTGTTCACCTGCAGGCGCAGGGCGTGGACGTCCTCAGGGCGCAGCACGCCGACCTTGCCGCGTTCATGGCGGCGCTCGCCCAGGGCACGGACGATCGGCCGCCGGTGGCGCCCGCGACACTGCAGCGCAAGACCGCGTGCCTGCGCTCCTTCTACCGGCACCTGCGCCGGGAGAACCTGCTCGACCACGACCCGACCGCGGACCTGCGGGCGCCACGCAAGCAGCAGCGCCTGCCCAAGGTCCTCAGCCGCGATCAGGTGGCGTCGCTCCTCGGCGCGCCGCGCGGGACGACGCCCGCGGCGCTCCGCGACCGTGCCCTCCTGGAGCTGATGTACGCCTGCGGCCTGCGCGCCAGCGAGGCCATCGAGCTGCACGTCGGGGACCTGGACCTGCAGGCCGGAGTGCTGCGCGCCCGCGGCAAGGGGTCGAAGGAGCGCCTCGTGCCGGTCGGCCGCGAGGCCATCCAGGCCGTGGCGATCTACCTCAAGCGTGGCCGGCCGCTGCTCGTCGGCGCCCGGGACGAACGGCACCTGTTCGTCAACCAGCGTGGCGGCGGGCTCACGCGCCAGGGGCTCTACAAGATCGTGCAGCGCCACGCCGCGACCGTCGGGTTGCAGGACGACATGTCCCCGCACACGCTGCGCCACACCTTCGCCACCCACCTGCTCGCGGGCGGGTGCGACCTGCGCTCGCTGCAGGAGATGCTCGGCCACGCCGACATCGCCACGACCCAGATCTACACGCACCTGAGCGCCGAGCGCCTGAAGGACGTCTACTTCCGCGCCCACCCGCGGGCGGCGAAGGAGGGCTGAGGCGCCGCCGCCGCGCGGTATGGCACGATCGGCGTCGATGCCTGCCGTGCCGTCGTCCCCGTTCCCGCTCGTCCGTCGTGCCGCCGCCACCGCGTGCGCCGGCGCGGTGCTGCTGACCGGGACGGGCTGCGGCAACCAGCGCCAGCCCCCGCCCGACGTGCGCACGCCCGGCCCGGCGTTCGGCAGCGAGGTGGTGAGGTACCCGCAGGCCGGCCTCACCCTGGAGCGCGCGCCCGCCGGCTGGGCCCGGACCTCGGGGGTGGCGCCCGCCGTGGCCGGCATCGCCACCGGCACCGCGAGCATCGGCATCTTCCGCTTCCCCCGGACCGAGCCGCTGCCCAAGACGCGGGCCGAGCTCGACGCCGCCGCCACGAGCCTCATCGCGGCCGCCAAGGCCCGCGACCCGACGTTCACCGAGATCAAGCGCGGGCGGCTGAGGGTCGACGGACACCCGGCCGTCCAGATCCGCGGGACCGAGACGATCGCCGGGCAGCCGCGGACTGTGCGCACGACCCACGTCTACGCCTTCGGGGCGGAGGTCGTCGTCGACGCGTTCGCGCCCGAGAGCGACTTCCGCCGCGTCGACAGCGCCGTGTTCCGCCCGCTGCTGGCGACCCTGAAGCTCGGCCGGCCAGCGGGCGCCTGAGTGGCGCGCCGGGCCTTCGTGGTCGTGCTGGACGCCTGCGGTGCCGGCGAGCTGCCGGACTCCGGGGACTACGGGGACGCGGGCGCCGACACGCTCGTGCACGTCGCCCGGGCGGCCGGCGGCCTGGACCTGCCGACCCTCGGCGCGCTCGGCCTGGGGAACATCCGGCCGATCGACGGCGTCCCGCCCACGGCCACGCCGGCGCTCCACGGGCGCGTGCGTCCGGTCGGGCCGGGCAAGGACTCCACGACGGGCCACTGGGAGCTGATGGGCGTCGTGCCGCCCGCCCCACTGCCGGTCTACCCGGACGGCTTCCCGCCCGAGGTGCTGGAGGCCGCCACGGCGGCGACGGGCCAGCGATGGTGCTGCAACCGGCCCTTCTCGGGGACCGCGGTCATCGACGACTTCGGGGCGCACCACCTGCGCACGGGGGAGCTGATCCTCTACACCTCGCAGGACTCGGTCATGCAGATCGCCGCGCACGACGACGTGCTGGACGAGGCGGCGCTGCACGCGCTCTGCGCGACCCTGCGCCCGGTCATGAACGGCGAGCACGCCGTGGGCCGCGTCATCGCGCGGCCGTTCACCGGCGTCGAAGGTGCATTCGCCCGCACGCAGGGCCGGCGGGACTTCGCGATCGCGCCGCCGTCACGGTCCTACCTGGACGCACTCACGGACGCGGGGGTCCCGGTGCACGCGGTCGGCAAGGTCGACGACCTGTTCGCCCACCGCGGCATCACGTGCAAGCACGCCGCGGCGGCCAACGCGCCCGCCATCGAGCACACCACGCGCCTGCTGCGCGAGCTCGAGGGCGGCCTGGTCTTCACGAACCTCATCGAGACCGACCAGCTCTACGGGCACCGCAAGGACGTGCGCGGATTCGCCGCGGCGCTCGGGCTGATCGACGCCGCGGTGGCGCGCTGGCTGACGCTGCTGGGGGAGGAGGACCTGTTGATCCTCACCGCCGACCACGGCGTGGACCCGGATACCCGGCACTACGACCACACGCGCGAGCACGCCTTCCTGCTGGCGCGCTTCCCCAGGGACGGCGGGCGCGCGTGGGACGGCCCGATGGCCGACGTCGGTGCGAGCGCCCACGCGTGGCTCACTGGCGGCCCCGCCGACGGCCTGCCGGGCACGTCGTTCGTCTGAGAGGGCGCCGGGACGCCCGACGCGCGTTGCCATACTCAGTGGGTGCCGGAGCTGCCCGAGGTCGAGACCATCCGCCGTGGCCTCGTGCCGCTGCTGGAAGGCCGCGCGATCACCGCCCTCACGGTCCACGACCCCCGCTGGACGCTGCCGCTGGACCACCACGTCGTGGAGGACGCGGTGGCCGGCCGGACGGTCGAGGCGCTGCACCGCCGCGGCAAGTACCTGGACGCGGCGCTGACGGGCGACGTGCACCTGCTGATGCACCTGCGCATGACCGGGACGCTGCTCTACGACACCGCGCCGGACCAGCCCTACCGCCGCGTCACCTTCGCGCTGGACGACGGCCACGAGCTCGCGTTCTGCGACCCGCGGCGCTTCGGGACGGGGGAGCTCGTGCTCGGCACGCCCGCTCTCGAGGCGTTCTTCGCGCCGCGCCTCGGGATCGAGCCGCTCGACGGCGCGCTCACCGGCCCGGTCCTGCGGGAGCTTGCCCGTGGCCGCCGGGCGCCCGTCAAGGCCTTCCTGCTCGACCAGCGCCGCGTGGCCGGGGTCGGCAACATCTACGCGGACGAAGCGCTGTTCCGCGCGGGCATCCAC
>JAOPZU010000282.1 GCA_025963955.1 Solirubrobacterales bacterium | reverse complement strand
CGCCGCGGCCGCGGGCGCGGTCCGTCCGTAGTCGCCGCGCGCCAGGTGCTGCTCCAGCAGGGCGTAGAGCACGATGAAGAGGTAGCGGCTGCCCATCTCCTGCAGCGCGAGCTTCGACTCGCCGGCGCGGCGGTTCTGCCACGAGATCGGCACGACGTCGAAGGAGTGGCCGCGGACGATCGCCTTCAGCGGCAGCTCCACCGTCAGGTTGAAGTGGTTGGAGAGCAGCGGCTGGACGGTCTCGATGACCTCGCGCCGGTACGCCTTGAAGGCGTTCGTCGTGTCGTTGTAGCCGTGGCGGAAGAGGACGCGGATGCCGGCGTTGACCAGCCGGTTCATCACGAGCTTGAAGCGCGGGTAGTCGTACACCTGGCCGCCGCGCACGAAGCGCGAGCCGAACGCGCAGTCGTACCCGGCGTCGAGGACGCGCTTGTAGCGGATCAGGTCCTCCGGGCTGTCGGAGCCGTCGGCCATCATCACGGCGACCGCGTCCCCGGTGAAGAGCTCGAGCCCGGCCCGCACCGCGAAGCCGAAGCCGCCGGGGTGATGCGAGCGCACGCAGCGCACGCGCTCGTCCCCGTCCGCGGCGGCGGCGACCGCGTCGGCGGTCCCGTCGGAGCTCGCGTCGTCCACGACGAGGATCTCGTAGTCGATCTGCTCGCGCCGGAGCGTCGCCGCCAGCACGCGCACGGTCTCGCCGACGGAGTCGACCTCGTTGTGCGCGGGGATGACGATGGAGAGCTTCACGGGCGAGGGCGGCCGGTGCCCCGGAACCGGACACGGCGAGATCAGGCGGCCTTCCCAGAGAACACCGCGCCGGCGAAAAGGCTACAGCGACCCTCCCGGCCGGCCCCTCCCGGCCCGCCGCCGACGGGTTTCCGCATCGTTGCCCGCGGCCCGGCGTTGAGTGCTCCATCGAACCCCACCGGCTACCATCCCCGGCGTGACCGCGCTTGCCGAGTCCCAGGCGGACGCACGCGCTGCGCGTCTGGCCGCCGCCCCTCCCGCGGTGGTCATCGATCACCTCGCCAAGACGTTCCGCCTGCCGCACGTGCAGTACTCGACGCTCAAGGAGCGCGTGCTGCACCCGTGGCGCTCGACGACGTACGACGAGCTGCGGGCGCTCACCGACGTCGACATCACAATTCCCCAGGGCGAGTTCTTCGGCATCGTCGGGCGCAACGGCTCGGGCAAGAGCACGCTGCTGAAGTGCCTGGCCGGGATCTACAAGCCCGATCTCGGCGCGGTGACGGTCCACGGCCGGCTCTCGCCGTTCATCGAGCTCGGCGTCGGGTTCAACCCCGACCTGACCGCGCGGGACAACGTCGTCATCAACGCGGTGATGATGGGCCTGACCCGCAAGCAGGCGCTGGAGAGCTTCGACCGCGTCATCGCCTTCGCCGAGCTCGAGGAGTTCGTCGACCTGCGGCTGAAGAACTACTCCTCCGGCATGGCCGTGCGGCTCGGCTTCGCGACCGCGATCCAGGTCTCGGCCGACGTGCTGCTGGTGGACGAGGTGCTCGCCGTCGGCGACGCCGCCTTCCAGCAGAAGTGCTTCGAGGAGTTCAACCGCCTGAAGGCCGAGGGGCGGACCGTCATCTTCGTCACGCACGACATGGGCGCCGTCGAGCGCTACTGCGACCGCGCCATGCTGATCGAGCGCGGGGACGTGCTGAAGGTCGGCGAGCCCCACGTCGTCGCGCGGGCCTACAACGAGCTGAACTTCGGCCGCCTGGTCCACGAGCAGGACGAGACCGGCCGCTACGGCGACCAGCGCGACTGCGAGATCACGGACGCCTGGTTCGAGCATGACGGCGTGCGCACCGGCGAGGTCGCCCAGTACGACCGGCTGACGATGTGCGCGCAGATCCGCTTTCACGAGGCGGTCGAGGAGCCGGTCATCGGCTTCAGCGTCCGCAACGACGTCGGCCACACCGTCTTCATCACCACCAGCGAGTGGGCGGAGACGCCGACCGGGTCCTTCGCGCCCGGCGACGAGGTCCTCGCCCGGATCACGGTCGACGCGGTGATGTCCCCGACGAAGTACGACCTGACGCCGTCGATCGCGCGGGCCGGGGGCGCGGACGTGCTCGACGTGCGCGAGGACCTCTGCTCGGTCTACGTGCACGGCACCCGGATCACCGGCGGCCTCGTCGACCTGCCGCACTCCTTCGAGCTGGAGCGGGCCCGGTGACCGACTTCGCGATGCCCGTGCCCGCGGCGGCCCCGACCCGCGGCGAGGAGCTGCGGCGCCTGGTGAGCCTCACGTGGACGCTCGCGCTCTCGGACTGGAAGCTCCGCTTCTACGGCTCGGTGCTCGGGCTGGCGTGGACGCTCGTGCGCCCGTTCGCCCTGTTCGGGGTCATCTACTTCGTCTTCACCCAGATCGCCGGCCTCGACGCGCGCGTGGAGAACTACGGGCTGTACATCCTCTTCGCGCTCGTCCTCTTCACCTTCTTCGCCGAGACGACGAGCGGCTGCGTCAACGCGCTCGTCTCCCGCGAGAGCCTGCTGCGGAAGATGCAGTTCAACCCGGTGGTCATCCCGCTGGCGATCTCCGTCAACGCGCTGCTGAACCTCGGCATGACGCTGATCGCCGTGTTCATCTTCGCGCTGGCCAACGGCGTCTACCCGACGTGGACGTGGCTGGAGCTGCCGGTGATCATCTTCCTGCTCTTCCTGCTGGCCACCGGGGTGGGCATGCTGCTCAGCGTGCTCTACGTCCGCTTCCGCGACGTGCAGCCCATCTGGGATGTCCTGACCCAGATCATCTTCTACGCGTCGGCGATCCTCTACGTGCCGACGACGGTCGCGGAGCGGGCGTCCAACTACTACCGGATCTTCCTCTGCAACCCGCTGCCCGCGCTGTTCACGCAGATGCGCCGCGCGATGATCGATCCCGGGGCGCCGTCGATCACCCACGCCTTCCAGACGCCCGAGTACGCGCTGATCCCCCTGGGCCTGATCTTTGGGATCTTCGCGCTCGGGGCCTGGTTCTTCCGCCGCGAGAGCCCGCGCGTCGCAGAGAACCTCTAGCCTCGTCGCGCATGAGCCGTCTGGGCGAGCTTCGCCATCGATACCGGACGCGCGAGGAGGCGATGGTGGACGTGCTCGCCGCCGTCGGCGCGCGGGCGCCGGTGCCCGCGGTGCCGGCAAGCGGGCCGGTCTCCGACGCCCTGTACGCCCGGTTGTCGGCCGAGCAGGTGGCCGAGCTGGAGGCCGCCGTGGAGGGCAACGTCAAGCAGATGTACGACGAGCTGCCCGTCGAGGACCGGCGCCGCCTGCTCGTCTCCGCCGCCGCCTTCTACCGCGCGGAGGGGCCGCTGGCCACGATGAACCTCACCGCGGCCGAGCCGCCGGAGGACGTCCACGCGATGGCCCGCGGCCCGCTGGCCGTCGGCGGTGACCTCGGCATGGCGGACTTCGTCGTGCAGGCGCTGGAGGACGCCGGCGTGCGCGTTCCGGCAGGGGGCACCGTCCTCGACTTCGGCTGCTCCTCCGGGCGGGCGCTGCGCCCGATCGCCGCCTGGCGCCCCGACCTGGAGTGCCTGGGCTGTGATCCGAACGAGGCCGCAATCGCCTGGGCGGCTGCTCACCTGCCGATGGCGCGCTTCTTCCCGAGCCCGATCGACCCGCCGCTGGAGCTCGCGGACGCGAGCGTCGACGTCGTCTACGCGATCTCGATCTGGTCGCACTTCGCGGCCGCCCCGGCGCTGCGCTGGCTGGCCGAGATGCACCGCGTGATCCGCCCCGGCGGCGCGCTGCTGCTGACCACGCACGGGCTGGACACCTTCGCGACCTACGTCCGCGGTGAGCTGATGAACCGCGGGCTGATGGCCGCCGGCGTGGACCGGATGCTGCGCGAGGGCATCCACTTCCTCGACGTGTTCGGCGAGGCCGGCGACTGGGGGGTCAAGGACGAGGGCTGGGGCAACAGCTTCCTGCTCGCCGACTGGCTCGTCGAGCACGCCACGCCGCAGTGGACGGTCCGGCTGCTGCGCCGCGGACGCCTGGACGGCAACCAGGACGCCTACGTGCTGGAGCGGTGCGCGTGAGCGACCAGGCCGCCGAGATCGCCGCGCTGCGCGCCCGCGTCGCCGAGCTCGAGGCGCAGCTCGCGGAGCAGTCGCGGGCCACGAACGCGCTCGTCGCCCGCTCGCAGGAGAAGCTCTACTGGCTCGAGCGCTGGCACGTGGACCTCGACGCGCTCATGGCCAAGCCGGGTGCGGAGCAGGCGCTCGAGCTCGTCAAGCGGCTGCGGGGCGGCGTCCGGGCCGTCCGGCGGACCAAGCGCCGCCTGGCCGGCTGACCGCGCGGCCCGATCGTGTCCCCCTCGAAGGTCGAAAGCGTGTCGGTCGTCGTTCCCGTCAAGGACGGCGCCGAGTTCCTCGCCGAGCTGCTCGGCGCCGTCCGCGCGCAAGCCGCCGCGCTGCCGGACCTCACCGTCGACGTCCTGGTCGTCGACTCCGGCTCGTCCGACGGAAGCGTCGCCCTGGCGCGGGAGGCGGGTGCCACCGTCCTGGAGATTGATCCGGCGAGCTTCGGGCACGGCCGCACCCGCGACCTCGCGGCCGGGCGCACGTCGGGCGAGGTGGTCGCGTTCCTCACCCAGGACGCGACCCCGCTGGACGGCTGGCTCGCCGCGCTGATCGAGGGCTTCACGCTCGCGGAGGACGTCGGCGCGGTCTACGGCCCGCACCGGGCGCGTGTGGACACCTCGCCGATGATCGCCCGCGAGCTCGACGCCTTCTTCGCGGGCCACGCGGGACCGCACGGCGGCCCCGCCGTGCAGCGCGCCGGCGACCTGCCCTGGCTGTCGAACGTCAACGCCGCCTACCGGCGCACGTGCTGGGCGGCCATCCGTTTCGGCGACCTGCCCTACTCCGAGGACCTCGCGTTCGGGCAGGCGCTCCTGGCCGCCGGGTGGGCGAAGGTCTTCCACCCCGGTGCCGCGGTCGCGCACGCGCACGACTATCCGCCCGTCCGCTTCGCGCGGCGCTACTTCGACGAGTACCGGGGCCTGCGCGAGACGGTGGGCCACGTGGAGCCGCTCGACGTGCGCCGTGCGGCCGGCGACGTGCGCGGACTGGTGGCGGCGGACCGCGCGTGGATGCGCGGGCAGGGCTACGACACGGCGTCTCAGCGCCGCTGGACGGCGCGGTCGCTCGTGCACCACTCCTCGCGCAAGGCGTTCGGCGCGCTCGGCTCGCGCGCCGCGTCGCTGCCGCCGGCGGTGCAGCGGCGGCTGTCGCTCGAGGGGACGGTGCTCAGCACCCCGCCGCAGGGCGAGCGGCTCGTCGCGCCGCCCACGGGCGAGCGGATCGAGCCGCGGCTGACCCAGCCGCTGTGGGAGACGATCCGCCGCCACGCCCGCGACGGCACGGCGCCGCTGCTGCTCCCCGACCCGGACTTCCCCGTCGACGGGCCGCTCCACCTCGCGGTCGTCATCCCGCCCTTCCAGCGCGGCTCGGGCGGCCACATGTCTCTGTTCCAGCTCGTCTGGCGCCTGGAGCGCGCGGGGCACGACGTGTCGATCTGGATCGACGACGAGCTCGGCCTGATGAAGGAGGACCGCGCCGCGCGGATCCGCCGCCAGGTCCGCGACTGGTTCGTCCCGCTGGAGGCACCGGTCTACAAGGGCTTCGACGAGTGGTTCGGGGCCGACGTCGCGCTGGCGACCGGCTGGCAGACCGCCCACAGCGTCGCGATGCTCGGCGGCTGCCGGGCGCGCGCCTACCTGGTGCAGGACCACGAGCCCGAGTTCTACTCGACGTCCGCGGAGGCGCGGTGGGCCGAGCAGACCTACGCGCTGGGCTTCCACCACCTCTGCGGCTCGCCGTACCTGGAGCAGATGGTGACCCGCTACGGCGGGACCTCCTCGCGCTTCTCCTTCGGGATCGACCACGACACCTACTTCCCGCGCGAGCTCCCCCGCGAGCCGGACACCGTCGTCATGTACGGCCGCGACGTGACCCCGCGGCGGGCGGTGCCGCTGGCGATCATGGCCGTCGAGGAGCTCCTGGAGCGCCGGCCGCAGACCCGGGTCGTGAGCTTCGGCAACCAGATCCCGATCCACACGCCGTTCCCCTACGAGGACCTCGGCGTGCTGAACCTCGAGGAGCTCGCCTGGACCTTCTCGCGCGCGAGCGTCGGCCTCGTGCTGTCGATGACCAACTACTCGGTGATCCCGCAGGAGATGCTCGCCTGCGGGCTGCCGGTCGTCGAGCTCGCCGGGGTCAGCGGCGAGGGCATCTTCGGCGAGGACGGCGGCGTGACGTTCGCGGACTTCGACCCGATCGCGCTGGCCGACGCGCTGGAGGGGCTGCTCGACGACCCCGCCGAGTGGGAGCGGCGCTCGCGAGCGGGCCTTGAGTGGGCCGCGGGCCGCACCTGGGACCTCGGCG